>CANJWF010000007.1 GCA_947478315.1 Sphingobacteriaceae bacterium
ACTGTTCTTCAGGATTGTGGTTGCCGCTCCATGATGCGATTTGATTAAAAACCTGTCCTAATTTTAATTGAGCTTCTGTAGAAAATTGATTTGATTGCTCTAGGACTCGATAAGCTTCTTGCAAAAGATTATTAATGGTTATTTTTTCTTTGTCTTGTAAGAAATAAAGTACAGCTACGACATGTTGGCAAATTGGCATTATATTATTTTCGCTACAGTCGCAAATATGTTCTGTAATGATTTCATTGATAATTTTTACCACAATTAAATTACTCCCTGAACCACTTACTATAGCCTCGTATTCGTCATCTGTTATTTTTTCTACATCAATAACGTAACCTTTTCTAAAATAATCTAATCCACGTTCTAAAATAGTATTGTCGATAAACTGTTCAAATTGATTTAAAGGGATATACATTTTAAAATTTTATATCTTATTTAAGGAAATAAATAAAACAGATTAACTGTGTCGTGTAGCCTTTTACCTTTTGAGATAGGTTTATAACCTTTAAAGGTCTCTCAAAAAGAATACGCCGCTAAAATACAAGTTATTTTAAATTGCAACTAATTGAAAATCAAATAATAAGGCGTAATAGTGCACGGAAAGAGTATTTTTGCATAAATTACTGCTTGCGGGTAGCACTTTGTCGTTTGAACATCTTTTTGTACACCTCTATGTCGAACAAAACGGAATCTCTGGCTGCTTTGTAGGTAAGGAAAAGTCCAATGGGGGTAAATACCAAAATTGCCGTCCACATACCGAGCATGGGATTTAAATTTCCTTCTTTGGCCCATTTTTCGGCAATGGTGGCTACGATATGAAAAGCCAAAAAGAATACGATGCAAACTACTAAAGGTAGCCCTAAGCCACCTTTGCGAATAATGGCACCCATGGGCGCACCTATTAAAAATAATACGAGGCAAGAAACGGGTAAGGTAAATTTACGGTAGTATTCTACCACGTAATTTTTTTGCTCTTTGTCTCGCTCCACGTAATTTTTTGCGTTATTAGATACGTTGGCTGCTATTACTTTAATTTGCTCTTGTGCATGAATAATGGCAGTTAACCTTTTTTCGGCAGGCAAACTTTGCAACACATTAACCGAACTTTTTTGAAGATTCGATGCGGCACCTTTCGATAGGTTGGGAGTTGAAAAATAGGGGTAGTAGGGATAGTTATAGTCGAAGTTCTTTCCATTGATGCTATCGTTTTGTTGGTGGATAGAGTCAATAGCTTTTTTTAATTGTTTGCTATTGAGCATTAGGTAGTTGGAACGAAAAAGGTTTTCATTTTCTCGTTTGAACTGAAAGCTAGAAAGGTCGAAATTTTGTTCTGTTGAATTGAAATAGGTTCTGATGAGTCGTTGGCGAGGGTTGTAGTAGTTTTCTCCCGAAGTTTCTTCGTAGCGAACGCCATCTTTTAATTTGAGAATGAGATAATTATTGTCGGGTGTTTTATACATTTCTCCTTCTTTGGCAAGTATAATGCTGTTGCTACTTCCAATGGCTTGGTTATAAATGGTTACGCCTTGTAGATGTTGACCATCTGCTGATTTTTTATCTACCCGAATGGCATATCCCGGAATGCTGGTGTTAAAAATACCTTCATCAATTAGAAAAGAGGCTTTTTTGTTTCTTACGTCATACAGTAAAGAGCCCATTTTTAAATTGGCGATGGGTAACATATAGTCTGCGAAGAGAAAAGCGGTTATTCCAATGGCGGAAATGAATATAAATAAAGGATACATCGCTTTTTGTAGAGAAATACCCGCAGCTTTGATGGCAACTAACTCGTAATTTTCTCCCAAGTTGCCAAATGTCATGATGGATGACAGCAAAATAGCCAAAGGTAGTGCCATGGCCACATTGGTAGCGGAGGCGTACCATAGTAGTTGAATGATGACATACCACTCAAATCCTTTTCCTATCAAATCGTCGATGTATTTAAACAAAAATAGCATCAACAACACGAACATCACGATGAAGAAAGTGACTGCAAATGGTCTGATAAAAGCATTAATAACTAACAGGTGAACTTTTTTCACGCTACAAATTTAGAAACTGGTTAAATTTTCAAAAACTTTCACAAAGTATTGAATGTTTCGAGTGTTTTGTAAACCAGTGTTAGTAAGCTCCAATTAACTCAATGAGTTGTTGAATTTGGGTGCTCCAGATACTTTTACGTTCTTCGATAGTGTCTTCTGTTGCAAAATCGGTAATTAGCACACCCAGGTCATTGGTAATTTCATCTTTGATGAGCGCAATTTCAAAATAACAATGCGGTTCATCCTCTACCCATTTGAATTTGATAGATTGTCCATCTTTACGAGAAAGTAGTTTGGCTTTATGTTCTTCTCCATCCCAAACAAATGTGTAAAGGTCTCCACTATGCTTAACATCGTCAGCAAACCAATGTAACAACTCGTTAGGCTCGCTGATAAATTCGAAAAGGATGCTAGGGGAAGAATGAACTGGAAATTCAAGCGTAAATTTCTTTTTAAGAGACATATATATGAAGGTTAAATTTTAATAAGGAAGCCAAAGAAAATAAAAAAAGTTATACAAACAAGTTAATATTTTAATAAACTGTTTGGTAGTGTATTAAAAATGGGCTAGTGTGTTCAAATGTACGATGAATCAATTTCTACTATGTAGTCGACCCTCAAAAACCACTTAACAATCTATATAGCTGGTCCTCAAAAATTGCTTAATATTTTGTTTTATAGGTTATTATACACAAAAAATACCTAAAAAATCTGCAAGATTTTGATGAAATTTGCAAAAATATTGTACAAAAGCTTATGCATACATGACCGTAAAAATATAAATCGAAGCACGAAACGCAGTAATCCTTAAATAAGCGTCCTCTCTCGCCTTATATTGTGCGGCAAGCAAAAACTTGCTGATGCATTAACTTTCAAAGCACAATATCTAGCGACGAATTTTTTCTTTGGACACTTTCTTTTTTTCGCAAAAAGAAAGTGTTGCCTTGTGTGTAGGGATGACTTTTTGAGAATCAAATAGATAGTCGGTCCTCAAAAAGCAGTTAACAATCTATATGATAAGTCATTAAATTAAAAAAGTTGGCAAAAAATCTGCAAGATTTTGGATAAAAAACGTAAAAATCTTGCAGAAAAACATATTCCGCTGTGCCTTGCGAAATGCAACAGCCCCCAACATTAATAACCGTCCCATGTCGCCTTATATTTTTCGGCAAGCACCAAATTGCTAAAGTGTTGACTTTCAAAGATAAATATTCAGCGACGAGCTTTTTTTGCTACTTTTTTTCGCGGAGAAAAAAAGTAGGGATAAGTGCGATGGACTTTTTGAGGACCGACTAGATACGCTTAACAGCATGCGCGCAGCTACCCTTGTCGTATGAAAAAGTTTTTTAGTTGCCATGGGCTAAAAAAATCTGATTGTAATCCTCTTTTTCTATATTTGAACCTTATTTTAAATAAGTATTTACCAATATGAGATTTATAGTTTCTACCACGACTTTGTTGAAACATTTGCAATGTGTAAGTGGCGCATTGAGTCCGTCAACCACCCTTCCTATTTTAGAAAATTTTTTATTTGATATACAAGATGGAGTTTTAACAGTTTCTGCCACCGATTTGCAAACGAGTATGGTTACCTCTTTAGAGGTTGATGCAAAGGAAAACGGCAAAATAGCTGTGCCTTCTAAAATCTTGATAGAAACGTTAAAAACATTACCCGACCAGCCGATTGCTTTCTCTGTTGATAAAGAAACGTTGGCAATAGAAATTAGTGCAGGAGATGGTAAATATAAGTTGACGGGTAATGATGGGGAAGACTTTCCTAAAATTCCATCAGTTGAGGGTACCGCTTCGTTGTCGATGAGTGCATCTGCCTTGTCAGAATGTATTAGTAAGACCATTTTTGCAGTAGCTAATGATGATTTGCGTCCTGCCATGTCTGGTGTATATTGTCAGTTGAGTACCCAAGATATTACTTTTGTTGCCACCGATGCGCACAAATTGGTTCGCTATCGAAGAAAAGATGTTAGTGCAGCATCCTCCTCATCAATTATTTTACCTAAGAAGGCTTTAAACTTATTGAAAGCCGCTTTACCTGTTGAAGATGTAACGGTATCGGTTGACTTTAATTCAACTTCTGCATTTTTTAAGTTTAACAATGTGCGATTAGTGTGTCGCTTAATAGATGAGCGTTACCCAGATTATGAAGCGGTTATTCCTTTAGATAATCCTAATAAATTAGTGGTAGATAAGGGGTTGTTGTTGAGTACTTTAAAAAGAGTTGTTATTTATGCCAATAAAACTACTCATCAAGTTCGATTGAAAATGTCGGGTAGTGAATTACATATTTCATCGGAAGATTTAGACTTTTCTAACGAAGCGCATGAACGTTTAACTTGCCAGTACGATGGCCAAGATATGGAAATAGGTTTTAATGCTCGTTTTCTGATAGAGATGTTGCATAACATTGATGGAGAGGAAGTGTTGATAGAGATGTCACAACCCAGTCGAGCCGCCTTAATTTTACCCCATGTTCCAATTCAAGATGAGGATTTGTTAATGTTGGTAATGCCTGTCATGTTACATAGTTAAACTGCTTGAAATTTCTACTGATTTCTTTAGCACATTTACGGCTATTTTTTGATATTGATAACCCACTAGGTCTGTTTAGCACTTTAGCTTTGTCAAATTCTTAAGCGACAGCGTAATAATTTATTTTCAAATCAGCTTTTCAAATCGCTATTATCAAACTTTTAAACGCTCAAATTTCTGAATTATGAAGGGGCTTGTTGTTAAATCAACAGGTAGTTGGTATCATGTATGTGCAATAGATGGTTCTCACGTGCAGTGTCGCATAAAAGGTAAATTTCGGAATAGACAGATTCAATCGACCAATCCGATTACTGTTGGAGATCAGGTGGAGTTTGAGCGAGAACAAAATTTAGATACAGGCATTATTAATCAGCTGTATGACCGTCGTAATTATTTTATTCGAAAATCAGTAAATCTTTCTAAGCAAGTACATATCATCGCCGCCAATGTGGATATATTGCTGATTGTTGCCACGTTGGAAAATCCTAAGACCTCTCTTGGATTTATTGACAGATTGTTGGTGTCGGCCGAAGCCTATGGTATTCAATCTGTTATTGTTTTTAATAAACTCGACATGTACGATGTGGCTACCTTGGCACAGTTAGCACACCATAAAAGTGTTTATGAATCGATAGGATATACATGTTTAAGCGTTTCTGCTTTTGAATATGAAAGTTTACTTCCTATTTATCAGTTATTTAAACAAAAAATTATTGTTTTATCAGGACATTCAGGGGTAGGTAAATCAACCTTGATTAATGCCTTATTTCCGCAGTTGACTTTGAAAACAGCCGCTATTTCTGATTGGACCACGAAAGGTAAACATACCACAACCTTTTCCGAAATGTTTCCTACGGTTGATGGAGGTTATGTAATTGATACACCAGGTATTAAGGAAATGGGATTGGCAGAAATTCGGCCTCAAGAATTAGCTTCATTTTTCCCCGAATTAGCGCATTGGGGCCTTGGATGTAAATTTCATAACTGTTCTCATGTTAGTGAACCCTCTTGTGCCGTATTAGAGGCTGTAGATAACGGAAAAATAGTTTTGTCTCGATATGAGAGCTACTTGAGCATGTTACATAATCAAGATACAAGAAAATGAGTCAGTAAAATGATTTATTTTAGGATTAAATAATTGACTTTCAATTTTTTAACATTGCATATTCACGATATACTACGTCAATATTGGGGACACGCTTCTTTTCGCCCTTTACAAGAAGATATTATTAACTCGGTACTTCAAAAAAATGACACCTTGGCCCTATTGCCTACGGGTGGAGGTAAGTCGATTTGTTTTCAAATTCCAGCGTTGTTACAAACGGGTATTTGCGTGGTTGTTTCACCGCTTATTGCTTTAATGAAGGACCAAGTTGATAATCTCACACAAAGAGGCATCAAAGCTCAATATTTAATTGCAGGAATGGGGAAACGTGAGATAGATATTGCTTTAGATAATTGTGTTTATGGGGATATAAAATTCCTCTATATCTCTCCAGAGCGTTTGTCTTCTGATTTGGTTAGAGAGCGAATCAAATATATGAACGTTAATCTATTTGCTATAGATGAAGCGCATTGTATTTCCGAGTGGGGCTACGATTTTCGACCTTCGTATCTTAGTTTATCGTCTTTACGTGAATTGCATCCCCAAGTTCCTTTTTTAGCGCTTACTGCAACGGCAACGCATCATGTTCGGACGGATATACAGGAAAAATTAAATTTTCGTAAGGATGCTCTTGTTTTTCAAAAAAGTTTTGAACGTAAAAATATTAGTTACGTCGTTTTGAACGAAGAGAATAAATATCGTCGTTTGCTACAAATTCTCAACAAAATTTCGGGTTCTAGTATCGTATATGTTAGAAACAGAAAAGAAACAGTTGCTGTTGCTCAGCATTTGTCGCAAAATGGTATATCGGCAGATTTTTATCATGCAGGATTAGAGGCTTCAATACGTTCAGATAAACAAACTAGATGGAAAAATAATGCAAATCGAGTGATGGTCTGTACCAATGCATTTGGTATGGGTATTGATAAACCAGATGTTCGTTTAGTATTGCACATGACGCCTCCCGATACCTTAGAAGCCTATTACCAGGAGGCAGGGAGAGCTGGTAGAGACGAGAAAAAAGCCTATGCCGTACTGTTGTATGCTCATTCAGATTGTTTGTACTTAGAAGATAAGATAAAAAAAAATTATCCGAGTGTTGCAGAAATACAATTCGTGTATCATCAATTAGGTAATTATTTTCAATTAGCAATAGGTGCAGGCGAAGGGCTTAGTTTAGCATTTGATTTGATAGATTTTTGTTCACACTACAAGCTAAACACGACTAAAACTATTCACGCACTTAAATTTTTAGAACGAGCGGCTTATATAACTTTAAGTGAATCGGTTTTTTTGCCTTCGCGTGCTAAAATCATCGTTTCTAATGAAGTGTTATATCAGTTTCAACTTCAATATCCACATTACGATAATTTTTTAAAAAATTTGCTTCGCTTAAATGGAGGTATGTTTAGTCAATATGTACCTATTAAAGAGCGAGAAATAGCGCGAAGTTTGTCTATGGATATATCTGAGGTTGTTAATTATTTGAAAAGGTTAACAATAGAAAATATTCTTAGTTATTTGCCTCAAACTGATAAGCCCTATCTTACCTTTGTGCAGGCTAGGCGAGATGCTAAGTACATTCAGCTAGATTATATTTACATAAAGCAGCGAAGAGAACAGGCTATACAAAAGTTCGATGCTGTGGTAAAATATGTCGAAAGTCGACATTGTAGAAGTCAAATTTTGTTGCAGTATTTTGATGATAACCATGCGGAGCGCTGTGGAGTTTGTGATATTTGTATCGCTGAGAAGAGACAGGTAAAACAAAAAACTATTTTTGCGAAAATTCAACATCAATCAATCGATTTTTTGAAAGAAAAGCCCCGTTCGCTACAAGAATTATTAAATCTTCTGACAGGGGCAACCCACCAAGAGAAGCTTTATGCCGTGCGTGCCATGCTGGATGCAGGAGAATTTGTACTAGATTCATCCCAAAATGTGTTAAAATTGAATAAACATCAATAGGACGAATGTTAGTTGAAAATGTTCTCTCAAATTTTTAAATTAACTATGATGAATCTTAATTGTAAGATGGTTTTTAAATGGTTGTTTTTGAGTGTTTTTATTCCTTTTTTTTTCGTTAAGCAAGGATATACTCAAGTGTTTACCCCTAACCAATCGGTATATTACCAATCAGGTCTCGATTTATTAAACCGAGGGTTATATCATGCAGCTATTGAGCAATTTCAATTGGCGCAGTGTAGTGAGGAGAATCATGTTACTGTGCCGAGCAATTCACAGTCCGAATATTCACCATTAATACAAGCTGAAGCAGAATATTATGAAGCCTATTGTTATTATCAGTTAAATCAGCCTAGGATTCAAAAAATAGATTTTGGAGAGATAAAAAACGACACATTGAAATTTATTTCTGAAAATAGTGTATACCCTGCCGAGTCGCTTTTTTTACGATTTATTCAGAGCCATCCAGAGCATACTAAGAGTAATTTAGTTTATTTTTATTTGGGGAAAATTAATTACGATCAACAACAATATGAACAAGCGATATCTTGGTTAAGGAAGGTTGAGCATTTGGCATTAACAGATGTAGAGAATAACGAGCTTCGATTTAAGTTAGCATATTCTTATTTTAATCAACAGCGTTATGATGAATCTATTCGGTTATTTGAGCAGCTTAAAGAAGAAAGTGTAAGTCCTTATCGCGAACCATCTATTTATTATTTTGTCTACATAAGCTATCTTAGGCATGATTTTTTAACAGCTATTGAATACTTTAAAAAGCTAAGTAAATCTAAATACTATGCCAAGATTTATCCATACTATCAAACGGCACTTTATTATTTGAATGAAAAATTTGATGAAGTCATTTCTTATGCTGTTCCAATTATCGAGGGGCGGTCTAATAATCTTAACCCCGCCATCGTTAAAATCGTCGCTGCGTCATATTTCGCGAAATCTCAATACAAAGAAGCCATTGACTATTATCAGCAATATATTGCTATGGCTTCCCAAGTGATGACCATTCAAGATAGTTACCAACTTGGCTATGCCTACTATAAAGTAGCCATGTACGATAATGCAATAATTGAACTTAAGAAGTTAGAAAATGAACAAGGTGAATACGGACAGTGGGGTTTAATGGCTTTGGCTGATTCGTATGTGAAAGTGGGAAACAAATCATTGGCTAAATCAGCTTTTCTTAAAGCTAATAGAAATCATTCTCAAACAGTGCGAACCAATATGAAAGAAGAAGCACTATTTAATTATATAAAAATCTCGTACGAATTGGCGATGTATCCCACTATTATTTCCGTAGCTGATGAGTTTATGAAGTCTTATCCGAATTCGAAAAAAAATATTCAAGTTAACATCATTCTTGCAGGGGCTTTTTTGGGTATGAAAAATTATCAGCAGGCAATAGATTTAATAGAAAATTTAGAAATCCGCGATGAAGAGTCGAGTGAAATTTATCAAATAGCTACTTATTACAGAGGTATAGAGCATTTTAAGGACAGGGCTTTCGAAAATGCCATTGCTACATTTGTTAGTTCGGGACATTATCCATTAGACGAAAAAATTTATACATTGTCTTTATATTGGATGGCTGAAGCAATGTATGAAGTAAGAAAATATGACGAATCAATAGAAATATTTACGAAGTTCGTTAATTCTCCGATTGCGAAGCAAACTAAAGTTTACGGTTATGCTTTTTATGGATTAGGATACTCCGCATTTCATTCAAAAAAATATATCAAGGCGATTCAACATTTTGAACGTTTTATAAACAATGTCAACTCTGTCGGAGATTCTAGTTTAATTGCAGATGCTACGTTAAGATTGGCCGATTCTTATTTTTGCGTAAAAGACTATACAAAAGCTCAACAATATTATTCTCAACTTTTTAGTTCGAAAACTCAGGGGGAAGATTATGCTCTGTATCAAAAAGGCATGATTTTAGGGTTACAGAATCGTATTAATGACAAAATAACCATTCATAAAGAACTCATTCATAAATTTCCATTATCTGTTTATGCCGATGATGCCAACTTTGAAATTGCATATTCTTATTTTTTAAAAGGAGATAATGAAAAAGCGCGAACGGAGTTGTTGAATATGGCCATTAAATTTCCACAAAGTCAGTATGTTCCCAAAGCGTTAATAACAGTAGGTTTGGCATATTATAATGACAATAAGGATAATGAAGCATTAAGTATTTTAAAGAAGTTAGTAAAGGATTATTCAGCTGCCGATGAAGCTCAGCAAGCTTTAAAGGCTATCGAAAATATTTATGTAGGGCAAGGTAATTCAGATGAGTTTTTCAATTACATTCAAGACGTTTCTATTGTCAAATACACCACAGAAGAAAAAGACAATATTGTATTTGAAGCAAGTAACAACAGATATCTAAAAGGTGATTACCAAGGAGCCATTAACGCTCTTAGTGCCTACCTTACCAAGTTTGAAAATCCTATTCATCTTAAAGAAGCTCAGTTTATTAGAGCCGAGAGCTATGTTCAGTTGGGGCAAGAACTTAATGCGCTTTCAGATTATGAAATCATAGCAAAAGATTGGACCAATAAGTTTACTAGAAAATCTCTTCTAAATTTGATTCGTATTTATCTTAAAAATAAACAGTATAACGAAGCCTTGCCGCATCTGAAAAAAATAGAATTGATTAGTGAAGACAATAAGCAAGATTACGAATACGCAATTATAAATCTTTGTCAAGTTTACAGTTTTTTACAACGATCACAAGAAACACTTCAATACGCTCAAATAGTAAAAGAATATCCCTCTTTCTCTTCTGAACAAAAGTTATTTGCCGATTACGCAATGGCGAAAGCCTATTTGCTTAATGGCGATACGGTAAGTGCAATAAAACAGTTTACGATAATTGTTCCCCAAAATCAATCGTCTATTGCTGCTGAATCGCAGTATAATTTAGCTTTAATCGCATTTAATAAAGGAAATTATAAAAGTTCTCAAAAATTATTATTTGAGTTGAAAGATAGATTTTCTGAGCAAAATTATTGGGTAGCTAAAGGTTTTATACTATTAGCTGATAATTATATAGCCGTAAAAGACGAATTTCAAGCGCAAGAAACGTTAAAAAGTATTGTTAATAATTATTCTATTGTAGAAGATGGCATTATTGAACTAGCAAAAGAAAAATTGATACAATTGAATACTCTTACTCCTGTACCCATAGTAGATGATACAAAAAAATAAAATATTCATGATGTCAAGTAATAGCTTTCAATCCGTTTTTTTATTTAACTCATCTTTTCAATCATACGTAAATAGGTTGTTTTTTTTCTATTTTGTTGTAATACTTATATTGTTGGCGCAGTTTGTTTGTGTAATTACGCCAGCTTCTGCTCAGCAAAATGATAAAAACAGAAAAGTAACGGGAGCATTAAACGGAGATTTTGAAGTAGTAAGACCTTATAAACCTGTATTGGCAGAGGCAAACAAAATACGGATAGAGCCAGATAGTGCAGAAGATAGGAAACGAAAAAATAGGATGAAGTATACGATACCTGATAAAAAAGTTGAAATTCCGCCCTATGTTCAATCTCTACCGTTTTTAAATTACAATAATCCCCCAAATACTTCGACCTTTTTTAACCAAAATTTTGTTGCGGCAGCCTTTGGTTTATACGGAAGCGCTTTAGGTGAGTTACATCTAAATTCTGGAGATAAACTAGGTCGATTTAATATGGCATTTTGGGCTAATAGTGCGCTACGGCAATCTTCTTCCGATTATCCCCAAAATAATCGAAATGATGTAGGGTTGTCTATGACCTATCATAGCCTTAGGCATGTTGTAAAATCTAAAATTTATTACCAAGCAGCCGATAATCACTTTATGTCTTTTGACGATAAGAGATTCGATGTCAACAAACAACTCCAAGATTATCAAAAATTTCAAGCAATAAATGCCAACGTGTCCATATCGAATGTTTACCAATCTAATCCCAATCATTTGTCTTACGTAACTAAGATTAATACTTATTTATTACAAGCACGTGCAGACGTTTTGGAAAAAAGAATGAGTCTAACCTCTCAAGTTATTCAACCCAACAAGCAGCGTTGGGGAATAAATATGCTGGCCAATTATGATTTTATTACTGCCAAATTTTCTGATTTTAAAACAGTCAATATCCAAGAACAGTCCCTCCATCAGTTTAACTTTCAACCTAAATTAATTTATCTGTATCGTAAAATTCGGGTTGTTGCAGGTTTCGATTTTACTTATTTATCCTATTCATTACCTGTTCTGAACAATGATAAAAGTGCTTTTTATATATTTCCTCAACTTTCATTCACATTACCGATAGCTAGCGGAGTAGCAACCATTTATGCCGCTTTGGCTGGAAACACGCAAATCAATACTTTTAAGACAAGTATTGAACAAAATCCTTTCTTTTTGAGAACCAATTATTTGGAGCGTTCTATAGAAAAAATGACGCTAAACGTTGGAAGTAAAGTTGCACTTTTTCCTAATGTCTCATTTTCTTTAGATTTGAACTATAAACAAGTTAATCATCTACAAGTATTTGCATTAGTTAATAATGTAAATACAGAGAATATGCCCGTTTTTACGACTAATTACATTACAGGAGATACGGAAATTTTTGGAGCAACTAGCGAAGTTAGTGCAGATTTTAACCGTAAAGTTACTTTTCAAGCTCAATTTAATTATAAATACTATAGCATGCCCAACGGGGATAGACCTTGGTTTTTACCTAATTTGACGGCCTATACACACGTGCAGTATAGAGTATTTAAGAATTACCATTTAGGTACAAGTTTATCTTGGAATGGAACGTCTACTGGGCTGGTTAAAAATTTTCAAAATCAAAATGATTTCAAAAGTGTATCCAATCCCGCATTTGTAAATTGGGGATTAGACACAGAATATAAATCTTCGAAACGATGGACGGTGTTTATTCGTGTCAATAACTTACTCAATCAATCCTATCGTCAATTTTTAGTATATCCTCGTTATCCATTAACTGTTTATGGTGGGCTTGGATACATATTTTAAAGTTCTTTTTATTCCCATATATTTGCCCATAGCATCCCTTTGTAAAAATGTCAATGAATATAGCTCTGTATATCAGTAATTTATTAAAAAATAACCAAGAGTTAGCACTTCCTAACTTTGGCGTTATTTATAAAAAAAGAGATTGGGGCTATATCAACACTACTACTCAAACTATTGTACCTCCTAGAACATTGTTGCAATTTAGGGCCTATCCTAATACAGATAAAACACTTATCCATTACGTATGCACAACCAAGAATTTGTCTCCCACGTCTGGAGAGTACTTTGTTAATCAATATATTGAGGAGCTTACCACCGAACTTGAAAAAAATGGATTATTTGAAATTCCGTCTATAGGCACTTTTAAATTACATGATGGTCAAATTGCATTTGATGCGCCCTATAATGACATTTACGACCAAGATTTTTTTGGGTTACCTTTATTTCCAATAACTATTGTTCAATTTGAGGAGGATACTTTACCTGTTGAAGACAATCAATCTCCAACGGGATATATTCAAGAAATAGAGCCTTTTAGTGAAAATAAAACCGAGTTGGAAAATAGATTAGTAGACGATAACATCGCAGCTGGTTTAGAGCAGTTTTCATCGGATATTGTATTGGAACAAGAAGAAAAATATGTTGAAGCAAATACAGTCAACGCAATCAATCAACCGCAAACAGTAGAGTCAGATATCATTACTAGTATGCCTTCAAAGTCGTTCTCCTCACTAGGAGCGGCTCTTAAGTCTTCATCTAACAAAAAAATTGTTACATTGTTACTCGTGCTAGTGATGCTTTTTGGTGTAGGAGGTACGGTTTACTTTCTTCGTTACAATTGGTATGAGCAAATTACACGTTATCTAAGTCACAAGTTTGGTAATACCTTACTGAAAGATGCCATGCAAAAGTACATCAATGAAGTACCCTCACCATCTATTGTTAATACCATTGATGTTTCTAGGCAGCCGTCAATTATTGTGAGTAGTACTACAAATACTAATAATCAAATTTCGTCAACCTCAGTTGTTAATAGTATTACCAATCTTACTAATTCTATAGCAAATAAGACGGTAAAACTTTCGTCTAATGACCGTATTTTTAATAAAAATAACACTGCTGCAAGTGATTCAGATGAAGATTTTATAGATTTATCTGACGAAGCAACTATAGAGCCGCAACAGTTGGTAAGTAGTAAAAAGGATAATAAACCTCAACTTTCAGTTCTCATTAAAGAAAATACCGACAAAAAATATGGTTCAATAAAACAAGAGGTATTGTCAGTAAATGGAATAAGATATGATATTATTAGTCAGTCTTTTAATAAACGTTCTGATGCAGAAAAACATATTAGAACGTTAGCCTATCGAACTTCACAAACTAGAGTGGTGCTTGACACAGCAAAGAATATTTATCGAGTTTGTTTAGGGTCATTTAAGGATAGAGCCGCTGCCGAACGAGAGTTGAAAAAAATGCCACCAGAGTTTGTTGAAAAACTTTGGATTATGCAGATAAAACCTAGCAAATACTAATTTAAAAATCACCTCAATCATGACATTATTACAAGTAGTAACGGAAACAGCCGTACAATTAGTAGACACATTGGCTCAGCAGGTGTCGTTGGAAAAGGTGCCACCCTCTGATGGCTTGCGTATAATTGACTTATTAATAAAAGGGGGCTGGGTAATGATTCCTATTTTGTCTCTATCCGTAATAGGGTCGTATATTTTTATTGAACGATATATTGTAATTAGAAAAGCATCTAAGGACCCAGCTAAATTATTATTGCAAGTGAAAAAATATGTTTCTGAAGGGCAGTTAGATACAGCTATTTCTGTATGTAAGAACAATGACACACCTTTAGGGCGTATGCTATTAAAAGGGCTGTCTAGATTGGGGCGTCCTATAAAAGATATTGAAGCCGCAATAGAAAATGTAGGAAAATTAGAAGTCTCTAAATTAGAAAGAAACGTAGGCATATTAGGAATTATAGCAGGCATTGCACCAATGTTCGGATTTTTAGGAACTATATCTGGGGTTATTAGAATATTTTATCAAATATCCTTGGAAAATAATATCAATATAGGGACTATATCAGGTGGGTTGTACGAAAAAATGATCACTTCGGCTACTGGGCTTTTAATAGGGATTGTTGCTTATGTTGGCCATCATATTTTAAATATAATGGTGGACAAAGTTATTTTGAAAATTGAGACCGATGCGATAGAATTTATTGATTTATTAGAAGAACCCGCAAAATGAATCTACGAAAAAAACGACTGAAGGTTGCTGCAGAAGTAAATACCTCTTCATTGAATGACATTATGTTTTTTTTGTTACTGTTTTTCCTCATCGCATCAACAATAACTAATCCTAATGTTATTAAGTTATTACTACCTAAGTCCGATTCTGGTCAAGTATTGTCTAAGAAAACGGTAGCACTTACTATAGATAAAGATTTGCATTATTTTATTGAGAAAGAACAAGTAGAGATAGGTGCAATATCATCGAAACTCGAAAATCTCATGCATTCAGTTCAAGAGTTAACGTTGGTATTATATGTTGACAAGTCTGTTGCGATAGAAGAAGTCGTTAAAGTGATGGATATTGCAAACAAGTTGAAAATTAAAATTGTACTTGCGACCGAACCTAAAAAGCGTTGAAATTTAGCATTCAAAAAACTAATCGAGGCGTTTGATAGACGAAATATAGGGTAACCAATACAATAGTTTTTTGTTTCGATTTATGAATTCTGGAACTCCATTGCTCTCTCATAAAAAGAATATTTATTTTAACATATGTTAAAATAAATATCGGTAAGTATTGATAAAATTGTCGTGTATTAATACACAACAATTTTATCAATTAATTTAAAATCATTATGAATACTAAAAAATTTAAAAATCAATTGTTAACTGGCTTGGGCTTGTGTGCGATTTTTTCAGGGAGTTTGATGTCTTGTAAGGACGGAGATAGTGGTCAGTTGGGGACTAATACGAGCACCACCAATACTGCACCACCTAAAGCCCCGAATTCTTCAGAGAGTCGTGAGATAGTTTTATACTACGCGAGCAATAATCGGTATTCTGGATTAACGGCTGAAGATGTATTATCTAAAGGAGCACGTGGTCAAGATTACGCTCATGATGTTTTTGTTCCATCTTTTTGTACCATAGGAGATGGTGCAACGGCTAATGGTTCTGAATCAAAAGCTTGGAAAAAGAATCAATTGGGTTATGATGACGTTTATGCTTGGTCTGGTTTGAATTGGGCTTCTGATGGGTCGTTAGTTTTTTCTAATGGTTCAAATATTGGCACTGGAAATATCAATTCAGGTTTAAATAAATATCCAACCAAACCCTACGGATTGGCTATAGGTGGATGGCCTGTCGGTGATAATGCTAATGACCCTATAAGAACAGGAGGTTTTGATAGAATTGGCTATGCTACTCAAACGGCAGATTTAGACGAATTCGTTAATAATGTGAATAATTTAGAGCCGTTAGGTAAAATTACAAGGTTGCCTAATAGTTTGCATGTTGATTATGAATTTCCTCTTACAACCCTTCAAGCAGATGGATTGCTCAGAATTGTAAAGGCCTTAAAGACAAAATGTGGTGATAAATATTTGATTGACGTTGCTTTAGGTCCAAATATTCAAAAGCATCTTAGTATCTTGAATTTTACAGAATTATTAAAATATGTAGACTCTTTTGAACTGATGACTTATGATTATAATGGGAATTGGTCTAAAGT
>CANJWF010000008.1 GCA_947478315.1 Sphingobacteriaceae bacterium
CAAAACTTCTCGCTAATAAATAAAGTAGCTTTGAATATCATCAAAAACGACAAAACAAAAACATGCAGTATGAAAAGAAAAAGGAGGATAGCCGCTATGGACATTTCTTATTTACAAACACTCATGAATTTTTAATGCGTTTGCCCTGGAACTACCTACTCGACTAGGTGAATTGCAAAAAGAAAACCCCATTATTGTATGCTGTGCGTCTGGCATTCGTAGTTTGAAAGCTAAAGTTCTCTTAAATTCGAATGGCTTCAATCATGTTCATAACGGTTGCACATGGTTCGATGTAGAAAAAAGTTTAAACCAATGATTAATTATTTAAAATACGTCATCGTTAACAATTGGAGTTTTGCGCGTTACTTTCGATTGGCAGTTGCTGTTGTCATCGCAGTAGAGGCGTTTATGTCATACGAAATAGTATTAGGCGTATTTGCAATCATCTTGTTTTTGCAATCATTAACCAATATAGGTTGCTGTTCAGCATGTATTTATATCCCTAAAAAAGAAAAAAATGGCTAATTTTTCGGAAATGATTAATGCCAATTATCCCGTATTAGTAGATTTTTCGGCAGAATGGTGTGGTCCATGCAAAGTAATGTCGGGTATTTTAGACCAACTAAAGTCGCATTTTGGTAATCGCGCAACTATTTTAAAGGTAGATATAGATAAAAATCCGAGGGTAGCAAAAATTTATCAGATACAAAGTGTACCCACCCTTTTATTATTCAAAAAAGGAAATATTATTTGGCGACAATCAGGCGTAGTTTTTATCGAACACTTAAAAAATATCTTAGAGCAACATATTTAAAAACCTTTAAAATAACAATAAGATGGCACAAGAACATTTTTATGAAGTATCCATACAATGGACATCGGACCGTAAAGGAATTATCAGTTCTCCAGTATTAAATCACGAAATTGAAGTGGCAACACCTCCTGAATTTCCTAAAGGTATTGCGGGCATTTGGTCACCCGAACATTTATTCATCGCAGCAGTAAACACTTGTTTTATGACTACTTTTTTAGCAGTTGCTGAAAATTCTAAGCTCGAATTTCAAACGTTTCACTCCAAAGCGATAGGTAAATTGGAGATAATAGAGGGTAAATATATGATAAGTGAAATAACGCTCATGCCCGAAGTAAAACTCACGAATATTTCTGATACAGAAAAAGCAGAACGTATTATGCACAAATCCGAAGCAGCTTGTCTAATTTCTAATTCCATTAAAACCAACATTAATTTTCAGCCTATTGTGCAGTAAACCCATCATTCATTACATGAAATCCCCATTTATTTTATTTTTTAGTAGTTTACTTATCATGTTCATTGCTTGTCATCAATATGATGTTGATGTTCATAATTTATCTGTCAATCAATTCGAAAAACAAATGCGTGCATTATTAAACCATTGCATAATAGATGTACGCACACCTGAAGAATATCAAGAAGGGCACATACACAATGCCATTAACATAAATGTTGATAACGCTGATTTTGAAACCCAAATACAAAAACTTAATAAAAATAAGTCTTTTCTAGTCTATTGTCGCTCTGGGCGAAGGAGTAATAACGCCATCCAAAAAATGATAAAATTAGGGTTTTATAAAGTTTACAATCTCGATGGAGGCATAATCGCTTGGCAGAACGAAAAAAAAGCTATATCCAAAATTTCAACTCCATTAAATAAATGAGCAAACTTTTAATCAATTTCTGATAGGAAAATTGCAGATTTGAAGATAATTAGAAATACTATTTTCCTATGAAAGTCTATAAAGTCTATTTTGAACAGCAACTCCCTACCGATATTCAAACGGCATGGAATTTTTTTTCATCACCTTTTAATTTATCTAAAATTACACCTCCAGAGATGAATTTTAAGATTACTAATGGCGTACAACCAATGGATAAAATGTATGCGGGAATGATTATCAATTACCATGTTTCACCTTTATTGAACATTCAATTAAATTGGACAACCGAAATAACACATGTAAAAGAAAATCAATATTTTATCGACGAACAACGTTTAGGTCCCTATGCCTTATGGCATCATCAACATCATTTTAAAACCATAGAAAATGGAGTTTTGATGACGGATGTGTTACATTACGCTGTACCCTATGGCGTATTTGGAAAATTACTTAATAGCTGGTTTATAAAAAACAAGATAAAAGCTATTTTCATGCATCGTAAAAAGGCGGTTACACAAATTTTTGGAAGTTATTCTAATAATTCCGAACCAATATAATTTCTCCATTTATTTAATATACAAGTCATGTCGTTCGGTAAATCACATTCGAAATGTATGTATTCTTGTGTCGATGGATGAACAAACCCTAAACTCTGTGCATGAAGTGCTTGACGTGGTAAAATTTCAAAACAATTCTCCACAAATTGTCTATAACGGTTAAAAACAGTTCCTTTTAGAATGCGATTACCTCCATATACAACATCTCCAAACAAAGGGTGACCTATATGTTTCATATGAGCACGAATTTGATGAGTACGCCCCGTTTCTAACTCACAAGCAATAAGCGTAACATAACCCATTCTTTCTAAAACTTGATAATGTGTTACCGACCATTTACCTTGCTCTTCCCCATCATAAATAGCCATCACCTTTCTATCCTTCATACTTCTACCAATATATCCTGTAATCGTACCATTGTCCTCTAAATCACCCCATACCAAAGCAATGTATCTTCTTGTAATCGAATGATCAAAAAACTGTTTTGCTAAATTGGTTAATGAACGTTCATTTCTGCTAATCAACAATAAACCAGAAGTATCCTTATCAATACGATGCACCAGTCCAGGTCTGCCATCATTACCAGGTAACTCAGGCAATCTTTCAAAATGATATACCAGTGCGTTAACCAACGTCCCTGAATAATTGTTATACCCAGGATGTACTACCATTCCCGCAGGTTTATTCACTAGTAACACATCACCATCTTCATAGACAATATCTAACGGAATATTCTCAGGATAGACTTCCGTATCTCTTGGAGGATGAGGTAAAACAATAACAATCAAATCTGCGGGTTTAACCCTATAATTACTTTTAACAGTTTTACCATTTACCAATACATTGCCATTTTCTATCGCATGCTGCACTCTATTCCTCGATACGTTTTCCAAACGATTTATTAAGAATTTGTCAATTCTTAATAAGCATTGTCCCTTATCTACCTCAATCCGATAATGTTCATATAATTCGCCCTCATCATCCCAGTTTTCGTTTTTTACATTTTCATTGTTCATGCAGCAAAAATAAGTTTTATCTCATACTTCGTGATGGATAGACATAAGCCATATCTTTTTATAAATCGAGTTAGTATAGACTTTTAGATAATGATTGATTATCACAAAAAAAGCAATTCATATCCAATTTCTATTTATAACTTTGTTTTCGCTATGTTCAACAAGAAGAAATCTAATAACATTGTAAAAACCATCATTGCAAAGCTATTATTGGCAGTGTTTTTCACTACGCTTGTTCCTATAGATATTCTTCATCATCACCAAACCGAAGAAAAATGTTTAAAAACGCGTAAAACAATATGTCAGCATAAAACACATTTCAAAACCAAATCTGCACATTGTAGCATTTGTGCTATACATTTCGAAAAAACATTTCTGTTTCAACAGATTACAATACGTCTTTCACGTATCAATGTAGACTTTACACCTCCATTATTTTATATACATGCTTCAAAAACACTTCATCATTATTTCCAATTAAGAGCTCCCCCCTTTTCCCTTATTTTCTAAGCAGTTATAGATTTCGTAATCATTACTCAATCACATCCAGTTTTTGAGAGGTGTCGTTCTATTCCTATATTTTATTGAATAAAAGTGGTTACCTATTCTCTGCTTGCAGATAAGTTAACCGCACGTCTCCTAACCGACGTAGTTCTTCGGGTTTAGTAATGTTATGGTGATCATTAAAAATTAACACGTGAGATGTCCATGAGTATTACGCTCACAAAGGAGCATATTAATAATCAATCAGCATTAAAAAACAACTTGCGAAGCCCAGCATGAGTGCCGTAAAAAAAATAAACACTAACGAATAATTATTTTGAGATGAAAAAGTATATAATAACCACCTTATTTTTTACCCTATTTATACCTATCCTATACCTATCGGCTTTAGACATGAGAGGTATAGTAGTCGATGCCAAAACACAAAGTCCTATCGAAGGAGCATCTATAAATATTTCTGAACTTAAAAGAGTGTTTATCTCCGATGAAAATGGAAATTTTCAAGTTAAAAATTTACCAACAAAAGGTAATTTTATGATTGAAATAAGTTGTTTAGGTTACCGAACAATAGCTAAATCTATACCTATACATGAGCTAAACCAAACCATATTTGAACTTCAGCCCACTATTATTGAAACCCCAGAAGTAGTTGTTATAGGCTCTGTATCCGAATCTCAGAGTAAAAAAAACAGTGCATCAGTTAGCATAGTTCGCAAAGCAAAGTTATTCGAACATCCTTCCACAAATTTGATAGACGCGCTCTCTAGAGTAGTTGGAGTAAATCAACTTAGTACAGGTCCTGCATCATCAAAGCCTGTCATAAGAGGGTTAACTCATAACAGAGTTATTACTTTGTTAAATGGTGTAAAACAAGAAAATCTACAGTGGGGAGACGAACATGGTATTAATGTCGACCAGTATGACGTAGAAAAAGTAGAAATATTAAGAGGAGCAGCAAGCCTATTGTATGGTTCAGATGCCTTAGGAGGGGTCGTAAATATTATAGAAGCGCCCACAATAGCCGAAGGCAAAATAAAAACAGAATTACTAAGTAACTATCAATCTAATAGTGACCTATTAGCTAATTCATTTGCCATACAGGGCAACAAAAATGGATTTACCTATAAAGGCAGATATTCTATGAAAAACGCGCATAGTTTTTATACCGCCGGAAATTTTGGTATTCCTAATACCGCATTCTCAGAAAATAATTTGTCTACCCAAATCGGATTCAACAAAAAATGGGGATACTTAAATATGAATGCGATTCATTTAGATACCGAATTAGGGATTCCTGATTTCTCACAAAATGAAATAGGACAATATATAAAACCCGATAGCTCTTTATTCTCCAATACAGATTTTAATAAGAGAACGATGATGAGTCCATCGCAAAAAATTCAACACGATCAATATTCATTAAATAGCACCATTATAATTGGGGTAGGGAGATTAAAATCTAACATTTCTATACAAAACAATCAACGTCAAGAAATTGAAGAAGATATTCCCAAATTAAATATGGAATTAAAAACACTTGCCTTCGATTCCAAATACTACATCGAAACATCCAATCATACATCATACGCCCTCGGTGCATCTATGAGTTTTCAGCAGAATAAAAACAAAGGCATAGCGTATCTAATACCCAATTATGAAAGCCAAGCCTACGGAGTATTTCTATATACAAAAAAAGAATTTCAAAAAACCAGTATCAATGGAGGATTACGATATGATTATCACCTATTAAACGGAAAACCATTAACCATTGAAAATGAGACACGTTTTGGCGCTTTCAAAAATGCCTTTTCCAATGTAAGTGGGGCACTTGGCTTAACACACGCCTTAAACAACCAATTAAACCTTAAATTCAATGTAGGTTCTGCATTCAGAGCCCCTAACATTGCAGAATTATCTTCAAATGGCACACACGAAGGTACATTTCGATATGAAATAGGAAATCAAACATTAAAAGCAGAACGTAATTTACAAGTAGATGCATCAATAGGTTACGAAACAAATATTTTAGAAATCACTTTCAATCTTTATAATAACTATATCGATAATTACATTTACCTATATAGAAACAATAACGAATTCAAATCCGATGAAAAAGGAGAACAATTTCCACTTTATCGTTACGTTCAAAGTAATGCCAATTTGATGGGATTAGAGACCGCTATTACTTTACACCCTCTCAAGTGGTTGCATTTCGAAAATCTTTTCAATTATGTTCGAGCTCAAAATACACAAACAAAAGAACCACTTCCTTTTATTCCTGCTACCAATTTTAAATCAGAACTCAGATTTGAACCCAATTTTCACACGTTAAAAATTACGGAAACTTATTTTTCGGTTTCCTTTGATAATTTTTTGACTCAAAATAGAATTGCTAATGAATTTGAAACAACAACACAAGGTTATTCCTTATTAGGATTCGGAATAGGTAGCAATATCCGAGTAGGTAAACAAAATGTAAAAATCAACCTATCAGGAAATAATATTTTAGACAAAAAATACGTCGATCATTTAAATCGTTTGAAATATCAAAATATAAACAACCCAGGACGAAATTTTGCTTTAACACTTATGTTGCCCATAATTTGGTAATAGTTTAAACTAGCCAATAAAAGTGAAATCTATTTTTAATTGTAAAACCCCAAAACTTTTTATCAGTAAAATCGTAGAATTACGCTCAGTTAGATAAACCCTAAACTAAACCTACAAAAATATTTGAGTATCGGGTAATATTTCCTTTACTTTGCATTTTATGGTTTTTATAGGTTAATTATGATTAATTCATACTTTAACTGTGAAGTAATTAAAAAAGATATTTAAGATTTTATATATAAAAACGAACCAAGATGAACGATATGAAGAGTACATTTTTTACTGTGATTTCCTTATCTATTCTAGCCGTTTTAACCAGTTGTGGCGGTGGAATAGTTTCTTCTCAAGGGGAATTAGTTGGGATAAAAAGATCTGTTCCAAGACCAGATTTACCTTATGGCATGGTTTATATTCCTAGTGGAACTTTTATAATGGGTCAAACCGATCAAGATATTAGTTTTGCTCAAGTTGCTCAAAATAAGCAAGTTTCCATATCTTCATTCTACATGGACGAAACGGAGGTTACTAATAGTGAGTATAGACAATTTGTCAATTGGGTTCGTGACTCTATAGCAGTTTCTTCCTACCTCAAGGATGACAAATTTTTCATGAAATCGAAACCTGGAGCGCAGTCAGCCAATACTCAGAAAATAATAAACTGGGATATGGTTGGCGATGGGTCTAAAATATGGGGTGGTAAACGTTCTCCCGATATGGTTAAAAAATTGGAGTCTATGTACTATCAAGCCGATGATAAAATATCAGGATTAAATGAATTAGATGTTCGCATATTAAAATATGAAGTTAAAGAATTGGTTTACCGTTGGGCTGCAGAAGCTCGACATGATAAAACAAAAAAGCGTTCAGATTTTATTTTTAGAGATACCGTTAGTATTTATCCCGATACCTTAGTATGGTTGTCTGATTTTGCTTACGCACAAAATGAGCCAATGGTTCAAACTTATTTTTCACATCCTTCGTATGACAATTACCCTGTGGTAGGTGTAACATGGAGGCAGGCTAGAGCATTTACTGTTTGGCGTACTAATTTGCATGATTCTTATAGAAGAAGACGAGGTTTGCCTGTTTTGAGAATGCCTTATAGCTTACCTAATGAATCCCAATTTGAATATGCAGCAAGAGGTGGACGTGTCGGTACATCTTATCCTTGGGGCGGGCCTTATATAAGAAATTCAAAAGGATGTTTGTTAGCTAATTTTAAACCAGGTAGAGGTAATTATACTGATGATGGGGGCGCGTACACCGTGAACGTACGCTCATATTATCCTAACGATTTTGGATTGTATAATATGTCTGGTAATGTAGCCGAGTGGACATCTACGTCTTACTATGAAAATGCAGCCACTTTTGTTCATGATTTAAATCCTACTTACAATTATGAAGCTAAACCAGGAGAACAAGAGGTTTCCAAACGAAAGGTTGTTAGAGGCGGCTCTTGGAAAGATATAGGTTATTTCTTGCAGAACTCAAGTAAAAGTTTTGAATATCAAGATTCTGCTAAATCTTACGTTGGTTTTAGGTGTATATCTCCTACACCCGATCAAAATTTTCATGCTGCGGGTAATTTTTAATTCATTCAATAATATTGAGTGTTTTTGATAATGTTATAAAAATTCTATTTCATAAATTGTTTAATCTATTTGTAAATTATGTCTGGAGATAAAAAAGAAAAACAAAAATTTAAAGTTACTTTCGATGCTTTGTCTTGTTGGGGAGGGGCCATAGTGATTATAGGCTCTTTGTTTAAAATTTTGCATTTAAAAGGAGCATCTGTCATGATTTCTGCAGGGCTTGGAACAGAGGCTCTGCTGTTTTTTTTATCTGGTTTTAGACCTCCGCATAAAGACCCCGAATGGACTAGAGTATATCCCCAATTGGCAGATGATTATTCTTCCGAACATTTTGTTCAGCCCGCTTCAGGGGCAGTTACACATAATAATGTTTTACATTCTACGGATAAAAATTTTTCAGCTCAAACTACAAGTTCTACATTGACTAATTTAGATGTTGCGATGCAAAGCATAGACGTTACCCCAGATATGATAAAGCGTATGGGTGAAGGTTTGAAAAACTTTGGAGAAAAAATATCGAATATATCCAGTGTTGCAGATGTTGCGGTTTCAACAAATGACTTTAATAACAATATCAAGGTAGCATCTGACACTTTCAAAACGTTAAATGAAAATTTTAAAGAAGCCTCAGATAAACTCAACGAAGTAGCTACTTCAAGTTTAGATTCTTTGGCTTATAAAGAGCAGGTTCAAAATTTAACCAAAAATCTCACGGCATTAAATGCTATCTATGAGTTAGAATTACAAGAGTCAAATACTAACTTACAATCGATGTCTAATTTTTATGAAAATATGTCAGTATCAATGAAGAATTTGGGTGAATCACTCGAAGACTCCAAGATTTTCAAAGAAGAAGTAAGCAAGTTGACTCGGAATCTATCATCCTTAAACGCAGTGTATGGTAATATGCTTTCTGCTGTAAATACTCCTAGGGCATAATTTAATAAATAAAATTGTTTGTAAACTAAAGTTAATATTAACGAATAGCATAAATGGCTGGAGGTAAGGAAACACCGAGACAGAAATTAATCGGTATCATGTATTTGGTTCTAATGGCTATGTTAGCAATTAATGTTTCGGATTCTGTTCTGAATGCATTTAGAGGTTTAACAGAGAGTTTAGAAGCTTCAAATAAAAATGTACAAAAGGATATTGATGGCGTTTTTAAGGAGTTCGAAAAGAACTTAAAAGATAATCCTGATAGAACTAAACCATTAATAGAAAAAGCTAAGCAAGTTCAAAAATTAGCAGATGACTTGTATGATTACATTCATAAGCAAAAAGAAGATTTGATAACATTAGCTGGAGGTTACGATGCTGAAACTCATGACCTAGTTAACCGTTCCGATATCGATATGGTTCCTAGAATTTTCGTTGAAGAAAAAAAAGGAGATGAAATTCAAAAGAAAATCAATGAAACTAGAGACAAAATGTTAGCAGTCTTAGATTCAAAAGATTTGGGTAGTGTTCAGTTGGTTTTAGGAGCTGAAAATCCAAAATTTGCTATTGATGGAGTAAAAGAAACTTGGTCAGAATCTATTTTTGGTCATGGTACTCCAACTACTGCAGGGGTAACTGCATTAACTAAAATTGAAACAGACATTAAGAATGCGGAGGCTATTTTGTTGCGGAAGATATTAAGTCATTTGAACGAAGCGTTGGTTAATCTCGACTCATTTGCGGCGGTTGCTGTTGCACCTACTTCTTATCTGTTAGTTGGTCAACCCTATACTTCTGAAATATTTTTAACAGCTTATGACTCTCGCGCCAATCCTAATATAACAGTTAACGGTTCTACCATACAAACCAAAGATGGTAAAGGCTTGTATACAGTAAATACGAATAAAGAAGGAATATTTAAATGGATTGCTACCGTCCGCATTAAGCAAACAGATGGTCAAATTAAGGAATATAAGACCGATGAGCAGACTTATCAAGTTGCTAGACCTTCAGTGGTAGTTTCTCCAGATAAAATGAATGTAATTTATGCGGGAGTAGATAATCCTATATCAGTTTCCGTTCCAGGAGTCGCAAATGAACGATTGAGAGTTACTATGTCAGGAGGTGAATTAACGGGACAAAATGGTAAATATATGGCTAAAACCAACCAAGCTGGTGGTATAGCTAAGGTTAATGTTTCAGCAGAAATACAAAAGGGAAAGATAGAGCCTATGGGTTCTTTCGATTTTAGAATAAAAAGGATACCAGACCCATTAGCAAAATTTGCTGGTAAAACAGGCGGATCTTTAGGTTCTGGTTTAGTAAAATCGGCCGATAGATTGTTTGCTGTTCCAGATAATTTTGATTTTGAAGCTAAGTTTACCATCACTAAATTTAATATGATTGTTGTAAAACCTCGTGCAGATGCTATTGTAAGACAAGGAACAAGTAATGTATTGTCTTCTCAAATGTTGCAAGATTTAAAAGGTATTACGCCAGGAAGTCGTTTGATTTTTGATAATATTATTGCTGTTGGTCCAGATGGTTCTCAAAGAAGTTTAACACCAATCGTGATTAATGTAAATTAATAATCTATTTATGCAAACAATAGTTGAATTCAACAAAAAACTTTAACCATATGAAAATTAAAATTTTAGTTCTGCTTTTTGGTCTCTCATTTAGTTTAGCATCTGCTCAAAATGATGCTAAATTGAGTCCACCTAAACCATCGTCTAAAAATGCTAAGGCGACTAAGAAGGGTGATAAAGACAAAAAGAATGCAGAAAAAGAAAACTATAGACCTAGAGATGGTTATTACAATAAGAAAGATATGATTGATGCGAAGGTAATTCCTTACCCTTCTTTGAGAGAGGCCGATGTCTTTTATGCTAAAAGAGTTTGGAGAGAAATAGATTTACGTGAAAAGATGAATCAGTATTTGGGTTCTCCCAAAGCACGTCTAATAGATGTTTTGGTTGAAGCGTTAAATTCAGGCGAAATTGTTGCTTATGACCCAGTTAGTACAAAAGATGATCCTAATGGGGATGAATTTACTACACCTCTGAAGCCTGAAGATGTGATGAGAAAGCTGGGTTCAGACAGTACTGCTGCTCCTATTTTCGATGAAACTGGCGTTCAAACGGGTACTAAGATGGTTTTTAATGAATTTAATCCTGATAGCATAGTTAAGTTTAGAATAAAGGAAGATTGGATTTTTGATAGACAACGCTCAGTTTTCGAGCCAAGGATTATAGGTATTGCACCTTTAGTTAAAATTAAAACTTCTGCTGGGGCTTTAGGAGATGAACAACCTGCTTTTTGGATATATTTTCCAGATGCCCGCCAAGTTTTGGCGAATAGAGCAGTTGAGCAGGAAAGAAATGATGCTACTCAATTAAGTTTTGATGGCGTTTTTTTAAAACGAATTTTCACTAGCTATATCGTTAAGGAATCTAATCAAAATGATTTTAAAGTGAAGGATTATGCTAATGGTATTGACAAATTGTATGAATCTGAACGGATAAAAAAACAACTTATTGATTATGAACAGGATCTTTGGGAATATTAAATTGCATAAATCCTATAAATAAAAAAGCCGAGGTAATTTAAACTACCTCGGCTTTTTTATTTATAGGATTTATCGTATAACAACATTCCCTACGTAAGAAAATCAAAATATTCTCATTAATTTCATAACTCTTTCTAGCAATAGAGTTAGTGTATGCAACACTATAAATATCTCATTACTAATTAAATTTGAACCGATATTTTAACTAAGGGTAAACTTAATCCTCAGACACACTTTTTTGGACGATACCAAAGAGATTGAAAATCAATTTTTATGTATACGAAAAATAATTTGCTAATAGTATTATTCCTTTTTTTGCACAGTATTGCCCTTTTTTCTCAAACTACCGAAGATTTCTCAGGGAATAATTTTTCATATAATCTCGCTTGGCAAGGAAACACAGAGCGTTGGTTTGTTAATCCATTAAATCAGTTACAAACTGTTACTAGCACATTGAGTAGAACCGTATTTTTAATTACTGAAAATCACCTCACTAATAACACGATGTGGGAGTTTTGGGTAAAAATGGATTTTGACCCTAGTTTATCCAATCAAATGAGAGTGTATCTTATGAGTAATCAGTCTGATCTAACACAACCATTAAATGGCTATTTTATACAAATAGGTGAAAGTGGTACGACAGATGGATACCATCTTTATAGGCAGACAGGAACTAGTGTTACCCAAATTTTTCAAGGTAAACCACGCATTAGAGCTTCTAATAATAAATTAATAGCTAAAATTCGTATTTATAGAGATGTATCAGGAACTTGGGAAATTCAAACTAATATTGATGATGGAGTAAATTTTGTCTCGGAAGGGTTTGTTAATGACAATACGTTTATTGAAAGTGAATTTATGGGAATATGGTGTAAGTATACCCCTACCAATTCGGGAAAGTTTTATTTCGATGATTTAAAAATTCAAAAATTTGGCAATGATTTTACAGCACCTGAAATTTTATCTATTGTAGCTATAGATTCACTGCATATACAACTCCTTTTTAGTGAACCAATGAGCGGCGACTGTTTCAATAAAATAAATTATCGTTTGCAGGGTACAAAAGCAACTGTAGCTAGTGTAGAATCTTTTAATAACACAACAACATTGCTGTCTCTAACTTTAGATGAACCTATCATTACAGGGCAATACCTTTTAGAAGTTAATAACATTCATGATTTAAGTTATAATATTATTAGAAATAATACAACAGCTACATTTACGTATGTGAAACCGTATGTGGTTAAAAAAGGAGATATTGTCATTAATGAAATATTGGCGGATCCTAACCCACAAATTGACTTGCCAGCTGTTGAGTTCGTAGAACTATGGAATACTTCTACACAAACCCTATCTATTAAAAACTGGTTTTTTTCAGACGGAACCACCACAGCGACTTTTTCAGTTGATAATTTTTTACCAAATCAATATTTGATTTTATGTCCGCAAGCTAATACTCTTGATTTTTTAAAATACGGTAGGGTAATTGGATTGTCTATATGGCCATCGTTAAATAACTTGGGTGATAATCTTAAATTGTTAGACAGTAATAGGCAATTAATAGACGAAGTACATTATGTTAATCAATGGTATGATACTCCAGATAAAAAAGAGGGTGGGTGTTCTTTAGAAAGAATTCAGGCTGCAACTGCTTGTATTGCTTCTCAAAATTGGAAATCGAGCAATAATGTTGCAGGAGGAACGCCAGGCAGTATAAATTCAAATTTTAAAATGGTTAATACAGGTGAGTCTCTGAAATGGATAGATTTCAAACAAACCGATAGTCTCCATTTACAATTAAAATTTAGTCGTTCGATAGATAGTTTAAATGCGATAAAGAAACAATGTTATGTTTTTGATGAATTGGACAACAAGATAGATAGTATTAAAGTTATTAGTCCTCTGTTTGATGTTGTTGAGCTTAAATTTATCAAATCGTTGATGTATGGTAGATATTATACCTTAACCCTTAATGGTATTTGTGATTGTGCTCAAAATAATATCGTAGGAGACAATAAAAAAAATATTTTCATTGCCCATCAGATACAAGTAGAAGACGTATTAATTAATGAGTTATTATTTAATCCTAAGCCATTAGGTGCCGACTTTATTGAGATATATAATAATACCGCTAAAATCTTTGATATTAAAGATTTGAAAATTGCTAATCTGAGTGAAAAAGGAGAAATAGCGTCGATAAAAGCCCTCAGCATAGATACCAAGTGGATATTACCCAATCAATATTTAGCATTCTCGGTAGATATTGATAATGTCATGGGTAATTATCCTAATGCTGTTAAATCTGCTTTGATAAATATCAAAGAATTACCCGCTTTTCCTGATGAAAAAGGAACGGTAATTTTATTATATGGGAATAGTATTATTGACAAATTAGATTATTCAGAGCAGATGCACTTTGCGCTATTACATGAAAAAGAAGGTGTTTCTTTGGAAAGGGTCTCATGCAATAGGAAAACTAATGAAATTGGCAATTTTCGTTCAGCGGCTTCTGTAGTTGGTTTTGCTACCCCTGGTAGTGTAAATTCTCAAGCTATTGATAAGGATAAGATGATAGAAGATGAATGGATAGTATCAACATCAAAAACATTTTCACCTGATAATGATGGTTTTGAAGATGTGGCAGAGTATCGTTATAGTTTGAATGAATCAGGGTGGTTGTGTAATGCCACTGTCTATGATTTGAACGGTAATATTGTTAGAAAAATTTCAAAAGCCTCAACAATTTCAACGAATGGTTATCTCTATTGGGATGGCTTAACCGAAAATTTGCAAAAAGCATCTATTGGGATTTACGTTACCTATTTTGAATTTTATCATCCTGATGGGCGAAAAAAAACAAATTCTTGTCCAATCGTTTTGGCTACGAAATTGGAATAATATATATAGAGAGTAGGTTAATACTCAATTTTGACATAATAGTGTATGCTTTATTGGTAAGTTTGTAACGTTAAATTTGTAACTATTGTGGGCTTTTTTTTAACACATACCTTCATTGCAATGGCGGTTTTTGCTTTTACCGCTTTGTTTACCTTAATGGCCGTTTATGCTGAGCGTAAGCTCGCTGGTTTTATGCAAGATCGTTTAGGACCAACGGAGGTAGGTAAATACGGATTATTGCAAACATTTGCTGATATTTTAAAATTACTTAGAAAAGAATTTATTATCCCTCAAGCTGTTGATAGATGGTTATTTCTAGGTGCTCCAATTGTTATTTTTATTTCGGTTTATCTAGGTTTTGCTTGCATGCCTTGGTCTGTAGGTGTCATAGGGGTTCATCTAAATATAGGGTTCTTTTATGTTTTTGCTGTTTTATCTATGGAAACCATTGGTATTTTAATGGCGGGTTGGGGTTCTAATAATAAGTATGCTTTATTAGGGGCCATGCGGTCAGTTGGTCAGATTATTTCTTATGAAATTCCTGCCGCATTTGCACTCATTGCAGGTGTTATGATGGTGCAAAGTTTAGATTTAAATAAGATTGCTCAACATCAGGGTATTCTATCGCATGAGCCTATATTCATGCTCGGCATTTGGGATATAACAAAAATAGGAGGATTATTTGCTTGGCATATTTTTCAAGCACCTCATCTGATTATTGCATTTATAGTTTATTTCATAGGTTCTTTAGCAGAGTGTAATAGAGCTCCTTTTGATTTACCAGAAGCTGAATCGGAGTTAGTGGCTGGGTTTCACGTAGAATATTCAAGTTTACGCTTTGCTTTTATTTTTTTAGCAGAGTATTCTATGATGTTTTTAGTATCAATGTTAGGTGTAGTGGTGTTTTTGGGAGCATGGAATACTCCATTGCCAAATATAGGAGAATTAAAATTTGCAAATTGGACCACTGGTGTTGTTTGGGGTTGGGGTTGGATTATGTTTAAAACTTGTTCGTTAGTGTTTGTGCAAATTTGGGTGAGGTGGACTTTGCCAAGATTACGTATAGATCAATTGATGCAACTTTGTTGGAAAGTGTTATTACCCGTTTCTTTATTCTGCGTGCTTATATCAGGTATTTGGAGGGTAATGTTATCATGATTAACACTTATTTTGGCTCTGTTTTACGCGGATTGCGATTAACTTTGAGGCATATTTTTCAAAAAAAATATCGAAAAATATTATCAATAACCCATTCCCAATATTTTACCCAAGCAGTGGATACAACAACTATACAATATCCAGCGCAAAAGATGCCAGTACCACTGCAAGGTCGTTATCAGCTTCATGTGGAAATAGACGATTGTATTGTGTGTGATTTATGTGCTAAAATATGTCCTGTAGATTGCATAGATATTATATCTGTTAAAGCAACCGAAGAAATAGGCCTTACTTCGGACGGTACTAAAAAAAGATTGTATCCTGCTTTATTCGATATAGATATGGCAAAATGTATGTATTGCGGGTTGTGTACAGTAGTTTGTCCTACAGAGTGTATTATTATGACTGATGAATATGATCGTAGTTTTGCTGTAATGACTGATATGCTGTATAAATTTTCTGAGATGACCGAACAAGAAGTTGAACAGAAAAAGAAAGAATTAGAATTATTTCAATTTGAAAAGGAAATAGCTAAAAAGGAAATGGCAGCTAAACAAGAACAGTTAAATGCTGGGAAATAAGGTAGTGTTTTCAAATGTATGATGTTCTTAAATTTCTATATTTCATCACTAATTTTAGTGCAATCCAATGA
>CANJWF010000009.1 GCA_947478315.1 Sphingobacteriaceae bacterium
AAAAACGACAAAACAAAAACATGCAGTATGAAAAGAAAAAGGAGGATAGCCGCTATGGACATTTCTTATTTACAAACACTCATGAATTTTTAATGCGTTTGCCCTGTAAATCTTTTTGAGACAATTCGTGTAACGGACTATTTTTATTAATATGATGCACTATTGTCCAAGGCATCGGAAAAAAAATTACCGAGGCGGTTTCAATATCAAGATTATAATATTTACGGTTAATCCCTTCTTTTCCTTCTATTTTCATCGCCAATATAATTCTGACATTCATATCTATTAAAGTATTAGGTCGAGCATTTACTATCCGAAACATCAATGCTTTTCCATCTTTATAAGGTGCGATGATGGCATTTTCGCTGAATTTAATAAAAGCTGTAGGTTTAGAAAAACGTCCGTACACTATGCCTGTAGCAAAAGCAAAAAATAATAGCCCAAACAATGCTTCCATACCGCTTATTAGACCAGTAAGATAATCATGAGGATATATAGCTCCGAACCCAACCGTAGTAAAGGCTTGCATACTAAACAAAAAACCTGTTAAAAATACATTACCAAAATGATGTCCACCCAATTTTTCAATACCGACAATCATATAAATCATCGCGAAAAAACAATTGGTAATCAGGTAAGTAATAATGATAATTGTTGAAATTTGAAGTGTCCCAATTGAGATTAAATAATGATAAAGATGCCATTTCATCCCTTTCCGCTTCGAATTAAACGAACCATCTTTATTTATAATTCTATTTTTATTTTGATAATATTTTTCTCCTAATCCAGGATCACTTAATTGTTTTAACATACAGCTATGTTCCGTTTTTAATATTTTTTAGATTAGTAGATTCTTAACCAGCAGTTTCTACTTTTTTCCTCCTTTTACGATGTTGCACACTTTGATGTTTATAGTCACTAGACAACACACTCACATTACCATCTGTTTCTAAAACTAATAAATTAACTTCCTCAACACTTTTACAACCATGCTCGCGAATAGTTTCGTAAAGTTCATTAAAAGACATTTGTGCTTTACGCATCTGATTTTCGTCAATTTTCCCCCGATAAATGACAATAATAGGCTCTCCTTCTACTAACTTTTGAAAACGAGGGAAACGATAAATTAAATATTTAAAAATGAAATTGACACCAAACAATGTTGCTGCTGCCACCAATCCACCTATGAGAGAAGTATCTGAACCTACCATCGCATTTTGTACAGCATTACTAATCAGCAACACAAATACTAAATCTGTAACCGAAAGCTGAGCTAAGGTTTTTTTTCCAAACACACGAAGTGCCACAACTATAAATAGATATACTGTTGCAGAACTTACCATAATATGATTAACACTAAGTACTAAAGATTTCATTAAAATAAAATTATTCGTTTGCGTTTATTTTTTATGGAACTCATGCATGAGCTTCGCAAGTTGTTTTTCAAGGTCGAAATAGGACTTCGAAGCGTGATTATCTTCGATGTATTCGTTAGGCATCGCAAGTGGTAATGGATAAATATCTGCATGAATGACAAAATCGGGCAGTAGAATCTATTAAAAAAATCTTGACTCCTCATGCCAGTAGTAGCACATCGGCGGCTATCATATAAAATCTCCATTTATTACCCCTTAAATCGATTAAATACGAATAACGGCATTTATTGAATAGTGGCACAATCAAGACGTAAATTTCATGTATTTTTTTGATGCTTTTACAAAACATCGACATGGCAAAGCATCAAAATTGAAAGAAAATTCTACCTTTGTCACTCGTAAAAAAGAACCTTTTTCATTAGTGTTTGCTTATAAAGGGTATTCATGACTGCAAAGCGCTAATTACATCGGTTGGATAGAAATCGGTCGTTGGCATTTCATCTGAGAATTATTCACGAGTATTTGGGTTTGTTTATAGTGTTTTCACATAGCTTTACGAGTTTTGATGGCTCTAACGAGCTCATCTGCTTTATCAGTCCAACTACGTCATTCATTTGGTGATAATACTTATGAATATTTCAACACGGAAAGAGTTATTTTTTAAAGATTGTAGGGTTTTCTGTTACGTTAGAGAATGGACTCAACTTTACATTTAGTATCCTGCAACAAATATATTATAAGCACATATTTTTGTAGGCAGTTGTTTTCTAAAGCCTCTTCTATCGTTTTACGTAAACCAATGTTGCTAACCATTGATTTAAAACAAAAAAATCAAACTCATTATTATGACAACACATACTAAACATGCTGCTGTTTTACTACTTGCTGATGGCACTATTTTTCATGGAAAAGCTGTTGGAAAAATAGGAATAACAACAGGCGAAATATGTTTTAATACGGGAATGACTGGTTATCAAGAAGTATTTACTGACCCATCTTATTTCGGTCAAATTATGGTTACCACCAATGCTCATATTGGCAACTATGGTATTCAACGTCAAGAAGTGGAATCAGAAAGTATAAAAATTTCGGGACTCGTTTGCAAGAATTTCAATAACGGATATAGCAGAAAACAAGCCTCATTGTCTGTTGGAGACTATTTTAAAGAAGAAAACATTGTAGGTATCGCCGACGTAGATACGCGTTCATTGGTTAGACATATCCGTAATAAAGGTGCAATGAATGCCATCATTTCATCAGAAACGTTAGACATCCCTACGTTAATGGAGCAACTCAAACAAGTTCCTTCTATGGAAGGGCTAGAACTTTCTTCAAAAGTTAGCACCAACAAAGCGTACTTTGTTGGTAACGAAAATGCCCAATACAAGGTAGCAGTATTGGATTTAGGTGTTAAAAAGAATATACTACGTTGTTTGGCAGATAGAGAAGTGTATTGCAAAGTATTCCCTGCAAAAACATCTTTTTCAGAAATGCAATCTTGGAATCCAGACGGATTTTTTATTTCAAATGGCCCTGGCGACCCATCAGCCATGCCTTACGCCATAGATACCGTTAAGGAAATTCTTAAAACAAACAAACCTCTTTTTGGAATTTGTTTGGGGCACCAAATTTTGGCTTTGGCTAACGGTATTGGAACCCAAAAGATGTTTAACGGTCATAGAGGGTTAAATCACCCCGTAAAAAATATTATTAAAAATCGCTGTGAAGTAACCTCACAAAATCATGGGTTTGGAGTGATTGCATCTGATATAAAAAATTCAGATCGTATTGAAATAACACATATTAACCTCAACGACCAATCTATAGAAGGTATTCGGGTAAAAGGTAAAAAGGCTTTTTCTGTTCAATATCACCCTGAGTCTTCTCCTGGACCACATGACTCTCGATATTTATTCGATGAATTTATAGATTTATTAAAATAATATTACTCATTAAAAAAGCCCTTTTGAATTTTCAAAAGGGCTTTTTTAATGAGTAATATCTCTCGATATACAAATTATTTGATTTATAATTTTCCTATTTTTTTGAGTTCTTCCACCATTGCCTCTCCAATAGTTGCAGGCGACTCAACCACGCGAATACCGCATTCTCTCATAATTTTCATTTTCGCTGCAGCTGTATCTTCATCTCCTCCAACAATAGCTCCTGCATGTCCCATTCTTCTTCCCGGAGGAGCTGTTTGACCAGCTATAAATCCCACTACAGGTTTGGTACCATGCTCTTGAATCCATCGTGCGGCTTCGGCTTCCATTCCCCCTCCAATTTCTCCTATCATAATGATACCATCTGTTTCTGAATCATTCATCAGCAATTCTACAGCCTCTTTGGTGGTAGTTCCAATGATAGGGTCTCCGCCTATGCCAATAGCGGTAGATTGACCCAAACCTTGTTTAGTAATTTGGTCTACGGCTTCATAGGTTAAGGTTCCCGATTTTGAAACAATTCCTATACGACCTGGTTTGAAAATAAATCCTGGCATAATGCCTATTTTGGCTTCTCCTGCAGTGATGATACCAGGACAATTAGGTCCAATTAATCTACAGGCTTTCCCATTAAGATATTCTTTGACATAAATCATGTCTTTGGTTGGAATACCTTCGGTGATACAAACAATAACTTTAATACCTGCATCTGCTGCTTCCATAATTGCATCTGCTGCAAATGGTGGAGGCACAAAAATGATAGATACATCTGCTCCTGTTTTTGCAACTGCATCAGCTACTGTATTAAATACAGGACGGTCTAAATGTTTTTGTCCGCCTTTTCCTGGAGTTACTCCTCCTACCACATTTGTTCCATACTCAATCATTTGAGTAGCATGATAGGTTCCTTCATTGCCGGTAAAACCTTGAACAATGACTTTTGAATTCTTATTGACTAATACGCTCATCGTACCTATAATTTTTTACGTCGCAAAGCTAAGATTTTACGTCTAATTTTATCTGAAAATAATTTGTTTTTTTAGCCCTCTTACAAAAGCGGCTCTATTCACTATTATTATATTTTAAACTATTGTTAATCAGAAATTTAATAAAAAATAATGATAGCCCGTGTGTATTTATATTTCATTCGTTCTATAATTAAGGATAAATGAGCCTGTTGCTATTTCACTTCTTCTTTTAAGGCTTTTTGCACGCTCGGAGAAATGTCTTTAGCTGTCATTTTTAATACTTTTTTTAATTGTTTGTGTGTAATAAAATTTTTCTTTAGGCATTTAACCGCTTGAGCCCTTATCAATGGCTTAGGGTCATTGATAGCAAGCGCTTTTATTGCCTCAAAGAATACTTCTCGTTGGTTATTTGAAAATTGTTCTATGTTTTTCAGTGCTACCATTCGCACATACCAAACAGTGTCGACTAAGGCCTCTAGCAATAGTGCTTGGGTAGAATTTTCGTCCCGATAATTATTAATGGAACCTTGTAAGGCGTCCACTTTATCTGCCAAAGAAGGTGTGTGAGCATATTGAAAAATATAAGCTGCTAAGGTTTTTGTTTCTACTTTTTCTGCAGGCACTATTCTTTCTTCATCAATATTAACCAATATTGGAGGAGCATTCAAAGAAAAGGTAAAAGTTTGTGAGCGCTCGGTTAACAAAATAGGTTGATGTCGTTTCCTATTATCTGCTTCATAAATATCGACCGTCAGAGGAAGTCGATAAACTGGATATTGTGGGTCTTGCAGTTGCTTAATGGTAACACTAAGTATGGCATTCTGTTGGTTATAAGTTGTTTGAACATTTAATTTCGGATGCCCAGGTGATAGAAACCATTGGTTAAAAAACCAGTTTAAATCCATCCCTGAGACTTCTTCAAATGCTATGCGTAAATCGTGAATTTCAGCTGTTTTGTAGGCATTTTTTTTTAGATATAAATTCAGTCCTAAAAAAAACACTTCGTCGGTTAAAATTTTTCTAAGGTAATGTAAGATTAAGCCCCCTTTTTGGTAAGAAAAAACATCAAACATTTTTTCTCTATCTGAGTAATCATAACGTATTAGACTGACTTGCTTTGATTTTTCCGAATTTTTAAGATACGTTGTCCAATCGATATAATTGGCAATATCTGCCTCAGTTTTTCCATATTTATGTTCTGCCCATAGGTATTCTCCATAAGTGGCAAATGATTCATTAAGGGGTAAATTAGCCCAGGATTCACAAGTAACTAAATCTCCAAACCATTGATGGAACAGTTCATGTGCTATAATGTCTTCATGTGTATTATCGGCATAATCTGCCGTGGTCATATTCATCCTATCGAAAAAAACAGATGCCGAGGTATTTTCCATCGCTCCACTCACAAACTCTCTGACCACAATTTGGGAATACTTATCCCAAGGGTAATTAATTCCTAGCTTGTTACTAAAAAAATCAATCATTTCGGGAGTATTACCAAAAATAAGCTTGGCATTTTTAGAAAATGTGGGTTCCATATAATAACTCACTTCCATTTCTTTCCAATGGTCTGTGTAAACATCAAATGTGCCTATAGCAATCATGGCTAAATAAGTCGCGTGTGGAATTGTCTGTTTCCAAACATCAGTACGGCTACCGTTTAAATTTTTATGTGAAGAAACCAACAAACCATTAGAAAGCGTTGTTAACGTACTGTCTACCGTTAAACGAATTTCTTGAGTCATTTTTTCTTGTGGCCCGTTAATGGTGGGGAACCAACTGGAGTTACATTCGGTTTCACCCTGCGTCCATAATTGACGTAGATGCTTAGGCTCTTTAATAAAGTAAATGCCCCTATCGTCTTTAGACGGTATATCTTTTCCTTCTTTTAGGGTATAAGGCTGGGCTACATAGTCGATATAAAGGTGAAAGGTCTGACCAGGTTGATATGTTTTATCTAGTTCAATATCAAGCAAATGATTGTCGTATGTGTATGTCAAGGATTTGGTTGGTACTTGATATTGTGCATCTAACAAACTGATGTGATTTATTTTAAAACCATTAGCATTTAGAACAATATGATTTTGAGCATAGGCATAGGGTTGGGCTACAATACTCGCCTTACCTATCACCAAACTACTATCCCAATTAAAGCTCAGGTCTAACTTAGTGTGTATGATATCTATAATTTTAGGATAGGTTTCTCGATAAGTTTTAGTGGAGTCATTTTGTGCAAAAACTGTTAAACCCAATAAAGTTAAAACAAGGGTGAGACGATATGCCAATATTCGCATAGTGATAAATCAAGTAATGTAATCAATTGTGTTTGTAGATAATTGCGGTATGCAAAACCCTCAATTCATTATTGGGCTATAAACTAAAAAAGTCTATTCCCACTTAAATACCTTAATAGCAATTGTGTACGCAAATACACCCCAAATGACGAGAATGAGTATCGATTGCCACACATCGCACAATCCTACTCCTTCAAAGGCAACCTGCCGCAAGGCATCGTTTAAATGTGTTAATGGCAAAGCTCTACTAATGGGTTGCAACCACGACGGAAAATTATCAATGGAAAAAAAAGTACCTGATAGCAGAAATTGAGGTAATGTAATGATATTGGCAAAAGGAGGAACGGCATGTTCGTTTTTTGCAATACCTGAAACTACAAATCCGAAACCCATAAAAACAATTAAAGCAATAATAGACAAAACAAGCATATTCCCTAACGTAGTCCATCCGTTTATAAGTGTATAACCCAAACAAAAACGACCGATGGCAATAATGATAATTGCACCTAACAAGGCAAATACGATTCTACTAATCCCCTCCCCCAAAATGATACTCGATTTTCTCACAGGAGTTGCGAAAAACCGCTTGATGACTAACGAGACTCTTAAATTTAAAAATGCAAATGCTGTACCAAATACACCACTACTTAATAAAGCAAATCCTAACTGACCTGGTAAAATAAAATCTATAGATTTATATTCTCGAACTATCGTAGTATGTTCATGCACCTGCACCAATGAGGAAGATACGGTATTAGAAGTGTAAGAAGCTGTAATTTGATTAAAAATTATCCTAAAGAGCGTAGCTTCTGTAGGTGCAATGTTAGAATAAGTAACATTCACGACATACTTAGGAGTATGTTGTGATACCGGAGATATGTTAATTAAAGCACCTATTTGTCCCTTATTAAAGGCTCTTTGAATATCTTTATCGACACTTACAATTTTTACGAGTTTGCTGTTTTGAAGAGATTTAAAAATTGGATTAATTGTGTCTGAATGTTTATCAAAAGCGATTTTTATAGTGGGTGTTCTTCCTCCAATAAACCCAAATACCAATATAAATATCATCGGAAATAGTAGACTGAAAACCACCGCCGAAGGACTTCTTAAAATAGAGCGAAAACTTGCCTTAGCAATAGCGAAGGTGGCTTGAGCATGGTTGTAAGGTTTAATCATAACATTTAAAAAATTGGGGACTTAAACGTTTTATTTCTTAAAACGCCAATGATACAGAATTAATAATTAAGAAAACACATAGCCTAATACCACAAATATTCCTATTAATGTAGTATTGTTTAAAAATTACGCAAAAAGTTAATTATTAATCTAAAAACAACATAAAGACACGTTTAACAGAAAATGTTATTTCATAATTAAATTCAAATCATCTGCCTTCACCCAACCTCTACCTCCAGTTGCTTCCCAAAAATTATAAATAGAACTAACACCATCGTCTCCTTTCTTAAAAAACGAACTAACTTGGTCATCATAAACCGTCCATTCATCCGTTGTTAGTACAGAAGGTGTAATTACTAACACCAATGTTCTATATTCTTTCTGCGAGGCAGTAAAATCAGGCACTCGTTGTCCTATACCTGAGGCTTGAATAAGCTCATCTATGCTGTAAGTGCGCATCGTTGTTGCCCAAAAATTCCCATTGCCAAATGCGCTTATTATGGTGGAAGCACTAACATTCGCATTAATCCCAGAAAATGTACGAATAGGCGGAACGTCTGCCTTACTTATTAAACCCATCATATACAATTCTAATGGCGCATAAGGCACACTATTACCTCCATTAGCATTTAAACCAAAGCCTAAACTAGAGCCTATATGACCATGATATTTTAGAGGATCGCCATCCACATTGGATTGGAATGAAGATGATGCAAACCCTCCTAACTGTCCTCCCACATCAGATATTCCCCAATGACCATCATTGGCATTTTTTTCAGGTAAATTAGGGTTAGTGTCATCTATTGTTTTAAATATACCGACAGGAAGATGGTTTGCCCAATTATGACACAATTCATGCAAGGTAGGACCTCCTGGATAAAAACCTCCATTAGACGTAACGCCACCTATGCCATACTTCCACGGCAACCACATGAACGATAACAATTTGCCAGATGAACCATATGACGCTGCATTATTAAATATAGATTTCCCAATCCCTTGCACCTTGTTTTGAATTGCAAAATTTACGCCATAAGGTTGCGAAGATGGTTTAGTTTGATTATTCGTAATGATAAAAATGAAATCAAACTCATCCTTAAATCTTTGATAAACAATATTGCTAATTACCTTAACCGAATCCCAATTACCTGTAAAACCTCCATAATAATTGGCATTCCAATAAGCAAAAGTAGATGAAGGTACAACGATAGAAGCAACACGATTTGTGCTATTTACAGAAAGAGGATACTTAGTAACAATAGAAACATTAGTAGTCGTAGTAACCACAGTTTGAGTAACCGTAGAAGGATTAATGGTAGGTGTAATAGTTGGGTTAATGGTATTCGTATTCGTCGTATTCGTATTCGTGGTCGATGTAATAGTTGGATTGGTGGTATTCGTCGTATTCGTGGTAGGTGAAACAGTAGCACTATCAACAATCTTAGGTTCAATATTTTCTTTTTTACAAGAGAGATTAAACAATAAGAAAGATAAAAAAACGGACACGAATACTAAAGGGTACATACATAAACGCATGGTCATTCTAACCAAACGAAAATAAGCATTATCAGTAGTAATATCTTCCATAAAAATTGTTTAAAATTTAACGCAATGTAAAATTAACAACTCTTTATGTAAATAATAAGATTATCTGTGGCAAAAGACAAATTAACCCAAAAACGTAAGTAACGAGCGTTTCATTGAACTACAGGATAAGCAAACACTCCGTGTATTGAAAAAGAAGAATTTAATATGAATTATTTAACTGAAACACCTTACATATTTCCAACTATTGGATATAAAACCCATTTGTAATTGTTAAGCTTTATTCCATCATCCATTTTTGGCCTGTTAACTGAATAAATACGTCCTCCAAATTAGCTTTTTTAACTTCTTTAGGACGTTCAAAGCCTGTCGACACTAGTTGGTCTATCAAATTATCTGGACTGTCTAGCGCTATAATTTTACCGCGTTCCACAAAAGCTACACGATTACAAAGCACCTCTGCTTCATCCATATAATGTGTGGTAATTACCACAGTAGTTCCTGTATTCCTAATTTCTCGAATCAAATCCCATAAATTTCGCCTTGCTTGAGGGTCTAAGCCCGTAGTAGGCTCATCTAAAAAGATAATTTTAGGATTGTTAATCAGCGTAGTGGCAATAGAAAAGCGTTGTTTTTGACCTCCAGATAATGCTTTGTATTTTGCTTTAGCTTTATCTTGCAGTCCTACTTTGGTTAATAACAGTTCTGCGTTAGTAGGTACGTTGTACAAGCCCGAAAAAAGAGAGATTAATTCTAATAAATTCAAATTAGGGTAATAACCTGCTGCTTGCAACTGCACACCTATTATGTTTTTAATAGCATTAGCATCACGGTCTATCGAATACCCATCTACCAAAATAGTTCCAGATGTTTTTTCTCTTAAAGTTTCAATAATCTCCAACGTAGTTGTTTTTCCAGCTCCATTAGGACCTAAAAAACCAAAAATTTCACCTTCAAAAACTTCAAAACTAAGGTCATCTACAGCAACAAAATCACCGTATTTTTTGATTAGGTTTTTTACTTGAATAATTGGATTCATCTTAAAATAGTTTGTCGTTCATGGTGGGCTTAATGACCTTTCTGTAGAAAAAAATTCATTGGTTATTGAATGATGGTAGCGAAAACTAGATAAATGCCCTATTGTTTTCAACTATTGTCAGACGAAAAATACGCTAAATTTATAGTAAACTACGCTCGATAAAATCGATTAAAGCATGTATTACTTTAATGTGAATTTCTTGTACTCTATCGGCATAAATAGAAAAAGGCGCTCGAATTTCGACATCACAAAGAGATGCCATTTTTCCACCATCTTTTCCTGTTAAACCCACCACTTTTATTCCTTTAGCTTTTGCTACCTCAATGGCGTGAAACACATTTTGAGAATTTCCACTTGTGCTAATAGCCAATAAAACATCCCCTTCATGACCCAATGCTTCTAAGTATCGTGAAAAAACAAAAGCATAACCATAATCGTTGGCAACACAAGATAAATGAGAAGAATCTGAAATAGAAACCGCTGCCAAAGCTTTTCTATTCTCTCTATACCTACCAGAAAGTTCTTCCGCAAAGTGCATCGCATCACACATAGAGCCGCCATTGCCACAGGCAATAATTTTTTTATTAGCAGCAAGCGCGTCAACCATCATTCGACCTGCCAAAGTAATCTGCTCAAAATTTTGGTCGTCAGACAAAAAACTAGATAAGCAATGTTCTGCCTCTTGAAAATGCTGTTTAACAATAGCTATTGACATATTTTTATATTCCGAATTGTTGTAAATGATAATAAAGGTATTTATCGATTAAAATGTTCCATTCTGGAGTAGTCAATTTTCCGAAAAATGGATGTTTTTTTCCATCCGCCAACACTATTCCTTGTTTAGCAAACATATCGACTAAATTTAACAATCGCTGTTTTTCTGACTCAAAATTTTTTCGCCAACGATAGCATATTCTTTAGCGATATGGCTATTTTTCTTAAATGGCTTTTCTGTTAATAGCTTTTTAAAATAAATTGACCAACAGTTACTTCTAAAGCAAGCACAATGTGAAAGCATTTGAAATACATTCATCTTTCCTCAAAGTGGTCGATGAGACACAGACAACAAATTAATGCTGTGTTTTATTGGTTCGTAAACTTCCGAATTAGAAAGATTTTTAACCATAATAATAGCAATAAATATCCTAAGCGATACTTAGCATGATGGCTAACTGGACAAAAGTAGGTATTAGGACTAAAAGAAAAAGAGGCTCTTAATATGATAAGAGCCTCTTTCGCTAATTTAAGATTGAAAGGATGTTAGTCAACGATAGTCGTATCAATTACCGATTTGTTGTTTTCGTAATTTTCATAGGTATCGTACTCTTCAAATACACCCGAACTAAACATTTCAAACACTCTATCTGTTTCCACAATCCTGTAAACAGAGATTTTTTCATTCGACTTAACTAATTCGAGAGTAGCATTTTTCAAATGCTGAAGCTCTTTAACACATGCGATATTGGGTAAGGCTTTTACATTGCGAAACTCTTCTTTGAAAACTTTCGCAACTTCCGATAGTGACAATTCATGCCAATTACTTTTTGATATTTTCATAATTTTTTAAAATATTTTAATGATTCAGTTTTCAAATATAATAAACTGAAAAACAAATACATAGGAGAGTAAAAATACACAATACGTAATGAGTTATCAATATTTGTTGTATGGTTTATTAAAGTTGTCCATACCAGTTTGTGGCTTGACGAATGGCTGAATTTTCAGCCCAAATGTTTATACGAAAAACAAATGTTGGGTTTAGCACTTCACTATTCTAATACGTCCTAAAACCAACTTTTCGCAAAATAGGAATAAATAAAATGCACATGAGTAGGTGCTCACCACCTAATGATGACACCGAAGGTTCATGAAGTTCCTTATGGAGAAGGAAACATCGAAGGTGCATGAGCGCAATTAAAAGACTAACACTAACGAATAAATGCTTTGCATAATCAGCGCTTCGCAGTCATGAATCAAATGAGAGATAAAATAGAATAGGCTGGGCATCTCATTAATCCATTAAAAAACAATTCTATTTAAATGAAATAATAGACTGCAAACGCTCAAGTTGTGTAATATTACACGTATTGACATCTTGAATTTGATTTAATATTTTCACTTGTTAATTATTCTTCAATGTTTGATTCTTAATAGAAATCACGCATGCTTCACAAGTTATTTATTCGTTTTGTAATTCATTTTTCAGAAGTACTCGTTTATGACTTCACAAGTTTCAATGAAGAAGAAGAACCCATTACAGCATTGTCATCACCCTTTGTGAGCCTACCCAACTACGTCATTCAAACGAGGATAACACTCATGCGTGTTTCACCTAACAATAATTTGTTAAAAGTTGTGAGAATTGTAGCTTGTGTATTGTTCAGCTTACAAAGCATGTGGAGTTATTCACAATACTTAACCAGCGCTCGACTAACAGGCTTGGGCAATGCGGTAACAGCCATCAGCGACATAGGCGCATCACAACACAACCCTGCTGGAATTGCTCCGTTTAAAAGACCTCATATATCACTATCCTCCGAACACAAATTAGCCATTAAAAATCTGACATTATTAGTCATTAATGGCATTTTACCTCATCGACAATTCGTATGGGGACTTACTATTGACCAGCTAGGATTTGAAATTTACAAGGAACAAAAAATATCTATTAGCCTCGCCCGCGCTTTCTCTCCCCAATTTTCATTCGGCATTAACAGCAATTATCACCAAATTCACATCAACAACTATGGTAGCGCAAGAACCTTTTCGGTTGATATGGGTTCACAGTACAAACTCTCTGCACAATGGGCAATTGGGATAGCTTGCTACAATATCAATTTGGCAAATTTTCATCAAGAACAACTACTTAACATACCGGCAGGATTCCGAATGGGAACAGTTTGGTATTTCAGCGACAAAGCATTTTCTGCTATTGAATTTGATAAAAAAATAGGGTATTCGCCCAATGTTAAATTCGGAATCGAATACCATCCCTCACAAGTTTTTTCGTTACGAGGAGGACTAAATACAATACCAGCAAATTATTATGTAGGAATTGGTATTGAGGGAAAACATTGGCAATTACAGGTTGCCTCACAATACCAAACGTATGCAAATTTAGTAAGTCAATATACACTCATACATGAATTCTAAAATGATGACCATCTGCATAGTTGGACTACTGATATTGACTAAGCAATCACTCATGGCACAACAAAACGATTTTTCAGAAACCGTACTAAACAATCTACTGGAATACAGCACCGACAAAGTCGATCTCGACAAGGCCGAACTTATTGAACAATTACGCTATTACTCAACGCACAAAATCAATCTTAACCATACGTGCAAAGAAGAACTACAAAAATTGTATCTCTTATCTCCGCTCCAAATCAACGCTATTATAAACCATTTAACGCAAACAGGAGAGATGATAGATTTATTAGAATTACAAACACTAGATGGCTTCGACGAACAAAAAATAAAGCATCTAAATTATTTTATACACACGATGCCAAACAACAGCACGGTATCACAAAGATTAACCTCCCAACAGGAAATATTAATACGTGCCGAACAACCTTTTCCCACATCGAAAGGATATAACCTACCCGATAGCGATATTCAAAAATTTAAAGGCTCTCCTCAAAGTCTTTTACTTCGTTATCGACTACGTTTGGGAGACAGACTATTTTTAGGAATGAATGTAAAAAAAAATGAGGGCTCTCCCTTTCTCAAATCCCAATTAGACTTTAGCGCCTTCAATCTATTTATAAGAAAAGAAACAGGCATCATACGAAAATTAACTATTGGCAATTTTGGATTACAATACGGACAAGGATTAAGTCTGTGGTCGGGATTTGGAATCGGTAAAACGCCAAATATGTTTGGCATATCCCGCATCGGCGAAGGTTTAATGTATTACACACCTAACAATAGTGTAAATGGACTCAAAGGAATAGCAGGCACACTACAATTTGGGCAATGGTCAATAACACCTTTCTTATCCTACAAAAATATGGCGGCAAACATGACCTTGGTAAATAACACAATAGGTTTTAGCAGTTTATATACCACTGATTTATACCGAAACGATGCAGAAAATGATAAAAGAGCCCAGTTACAACAACTCGTTTATGGTATAACCAACCAATATGAACGCCCCACATGGAGCATCGGCACCACCTTTCACAAACTATCATGGAGCCAACCAATGCTCATTCAAGAAGCCGACATCTATAAAAAATTCACTTTTCAAGGTAAAAATTTGGCAACAATTTCTGTTTACTATCACTGGTATCACAACAATTGGTATGCCTTTGGAGAAATAGCAAAAAACGGATTCGATGGAGGATTAGCATCCTTAAACGGCATTTTAATAAACCTCTCTTCGCGCGTTTCTATCGGCATTTTGCACCGCAACTACACGCCCAACTACCATGCTTTTTTAAATAACGCGCTATCAGAAAACACACAATCTAATAACGAAAAAGGCATCTACTCACATATACAAATGAAATTAAATAGCCAATGGGAATGGAGCGGATATATAGATTTATTCACCTTCCCTTGGCTAAAATACGGAATCAATACCCCGTCCAGTGGACATGAATATGTTAGCCAGTGGATATACAAACATACTACCCTATTCTCGGCTTTATTTCGATACCGATTAAAACAAACACCCACCAATATAGCAAGTCTATTAGCCCCCATTGATGCAACCAAACAAAACTATCGTGTAGAAATTGAATATTCCCTATCAAAAAAAATAAAGTTTACTCATCGCGTAGAAATAGTCCAATACCATACCGAAAATGAAGCTGAAACTTTTGGATACGCATTGATACAAGATTGTGAATACCCAAACATTCTTCACCAATTAAACGCAGGGTTTCGTATTGCCGTATTTGATACAGACAGTTATCAAACAGGCATTTACACACTTGAACGTAACGTATGGTATGCATACGACATGAATTTATTGCAGCATAAAGGAGTACGATTTTATGTCAATGCAAACTACCGAGCCAGCAAACACACCCATCTATGGTTAAAATACGCAATCATTAAATATCAAAATCAAGATAACATCGGTACCGGATTAGACAGCATTGAAACCAATACAAAAAGTGACATCACTATTCAAGTGAGCCTACGTTTTTAACTCGATTTCGCATTCACATAACGACAAGAAACCCTATGAGCCATTATTTCAAAGGAGAATATCCATACCTCCGATTAATTATCCCATTCCTAATGGGCATGGGTTGTAGTTTTTTAATCGATTTTTCACCCATAGTAACCCATTTTTCAATCATCATTAGCCTCCTCCTCCTTATTTTCCTTTGGATTTTTAACCATTTCTATCGCAAATACAAATTTTACCAATACCCATATTGGATAGGTATCAGCATCGGAAGTTACATGTTAATTGCTGGGGTAAGTACCGTGCAAAATCAATTTTATTTTCAACAAGTTCATCAACATTTTTCACAACAAAAAGCTGTCTGTTTAAAAGTTCGTGTATGCGAAGAACCTATTTTCAAACAGAATATAATCAAATTCAAAGCCTATGCAACAAAAACATACACTTCACAACAATCTCAATGCTGCAAAGGATACTTATTAGTCAGCATACGACGCCCCCATCATCTGCATCCAATGCATATACAATATGGCGATGAACTGATACTTCCTGCCAACTTTACCACTATTACTCCTCCATCCAATCCATACATGTTCAATTATCAACATTATCTACACACACAA
>CANJWF010000010.1 GCA_947478315.1 Sphingobacteriaceae bacterium
ATAATGCTAGCCGTATTCTTTTACCCAAAGTGTTGTTGGACTATGCGAGGATTAGTGGAGAGGTTGTATTGCTTTGTCAGTTGAATAAGATAGAAATTTGGGATAAGAGTATTTACGAATCCCAATTGGATAATGAACCCGAAAATTTTGCAAAATTGGCTGAAGAGGTAATGGGTAAAAATCAATCATTAATGATAAATGAACAATAGTTTCTTGCACCTATCATGAGTAGTTACCATGTTCCTGTGCTGTTGCATGAAAGTGTTGATGGGTTGAATATGAACCCCGATGGTGTTTATGTAGATGTTACATTTGGCGGAGGGGGGCATTCGCGTGAAATATTGAACAGATTGAGCTCAAAGGGAAAATTGATAGCATTTGATCAGGATGGTGATGCCAAGCAAAATTTATTCTTGGATGATAAGCGGTTTGAATTTGTTCCGCAAAATTTTGAGTATCTGAAGAATTACTGCCGATTGTTGGGGTATCAACAGGTTGATGGAATTTTGGCCGATTTGGGTGTTTCTTCACATCAATTTGATGAGGCTCATAGAGGGTTTTCTATACGTTTTGATGCTGAATTGGATATGAGAATGAATTGTTCTGGGGGTCAGCTTACGGCAAAAGATATTATTAACACTTACTCCGAAAGCGATTTACATAAAATATTTGGAATATATGGAGAAGTTAAAAATGCGAAAACGGTAGCTAAAACTATTGTGACCGCTCGTTTAAATTCTCCTATTAGTCACGTTGAGCAATTAAAGGGCATCCTCTTCAATTTGGCTCCGAGGGCAAAGCAAAACCAATATTTTGCCCAAATTTTTCAGGCTTTACGAATAACGGTTAATCGGGAGTTAGAGGTATTGCAACAATTTTTAGAACAATCTGCCCAAATTTTAAAACCAAATGGTCGGTTAGTAGTTATTTCTTACCATTCTTTAGAAGATAGACTGGTTAAAAATTTTGTACTGAAAGGAAAATTTCACGGCGAGGCAGAACGTGATTTATATGGGAATGTTCTAACACCATTGGTTCAGGTTAGTAGAGGAGCTATTGTGGCAAGTGACATCGAAATACAACGAAATAGCAGGGCGAGAAGTGCCAAATTGAGAATTGCTGAAAAAAGAAATTAGATTACAAGTTGCTATCAACTTATGGGGAATGAATTTCGAAATATACCTTTTGAAGAGCCTGTTGTTAGTGATGAACAAGAGCAAGAAGATGAGTTGCAGCCATCTTTAGTGCAGTCTGATACTACATTAGCTAAAAGTGCTTGGAATAGGTTTTTGTCAGATTTAGTTACTAAAGAAAAAGCGACTCAAATGTTGCCTTTTGTGTTTTTTTTGGCATTCTTGGCCATGGTGTACATAGCTAGTCATCATTACGTTACTAAACACATTAGAGAAATAGATCAGTTAACAAAGGAAGTAAAAGAGTTGAGTTGGGATTATAAAACGTTGAAAGCCGATTTAATGCTCAGAAGCACACAATCTAGTGTTGCTAAAAGGGTGGATAGTGCAGGACTCAAGGAATCATTAGATGCTCCAGAGGTAATTGTATTGAAAAGTCAATGAAATGCCCATGAGCGGGTGGTTCACCAACCGTTCATGGGCATTATTCTAATGAAACCGTTATACAGAGTCTCTACAAAGGGGTATGAAAATGTTTAGGCGGTTCCATCTGACTATTAAAAACTAACCTGCGAAGCACGCATGAATACCCTTTAGAAACAAACACTAATGAATAATTATTTTCAGATGAAATGGGTTTTAGAATTTGGAAAATAGGAGTAAGGTAACATCGAGTAATGTGAAAGTATGGATGGTTGTAAGGGGATTAATTTTTGTATTAACAAACAGGCAAAGTATCGGTGAGTATTAGAACCAATATATTACTTAGGGCTTATTTGGCATTCGCATTGATTGTTCTTTTTGCTTTTGCTGTGTTGTTTAAGTTATACAAGTTGCAATTTGTTGAAGGTAAAAAATGGAAAGCCAAAGCGGATAGTTTAACCACACGCTATTTTAATATTGAAGCCACTCGAGGGAATATTTATTCTATAGATGGTAGCTTGTTGGCAACTTCTGTTCCTGAATATGAATTACGAATGGATATGTTGGCAGGGGGAATTGAAAAGGATGCTGTTTTTTATGAGCATGTAGATGCTTTGGCGAATAATTTGGCTCAACTTTTTAAGAATCGTTCTGCAAAAGAATATGGTAGAATGTTTAGAAAGGCTAGGTATGAGCGTAATCGCTATTTGTTGATTAATAGAAAGGTGTCTTACCAAGATTTGAAGCGTGTACGTACGTTTCCTTTGTTTAATCTCGGTAAGTATAAAGGGGGCTTGTTAGTGATAGAAAAAAACAAGCGCATATTGCCTTTTGGGATTTTAGCGGCTCGTACTATTGGTTATAAAAGAGAAAACGTTCAACCTGTTGGTTTGGAGGGTGCTTATGGCGATTACATTGATGGTGTAATAGGCAAAAGATTGATGCAGCGTTTAGCTGGCGGTGTTTGGATGCCTGTAAATGATGATTTGGAGATTGCACCTAGGGAAGGTTCGGATATTATTTCTACCATAGATATTAATATTCAGGATGTGGCACAGAATGCTTTAGAGCGGCAATTGATTAAAAGTAATGCAGATTTTGGTTGTGTAGTATTGATGGAAGTAGCTACTGGTGAAATTAGAGCCATTGCCAATTATACGAAGGTTAGCGAGGGGATTTACAAAGAGCAGTTTAACTATGCTATAGCGCAAAGTGCCGAGCCAGGTTCTACGTTTAAATTGGCTTCGTATTTAACGGCTATAGACCAAGGTAAGTTTGATTTGGACGATAAGGTTGATGTGAGTGGAGGCAAATTTCAAATTTATAACCATACGATACGTGACGATCACTCGGCAGCTACACCATTTATCACTATGAAGCATGCCTTTGAAGAATCATCAAACGTGGCTATTGCTAAACAGATTTGGAGATTTTATGGTAAAAATCCGACGGAGTTTACGGATAAGTTATCTGCCATGCATTTGGGCGAACCCTTGGGTTTGGAGATTCCAGGAGAAGGCAAACCATTGATTAAAACACCCCAAAGTAAGAGTTGGAGTGGCTTAACACTGCCTCAAATGGCATACGGTTATGAATTGAAGCTAACACCTTTGCAAATGTTGGTTTTATACAATGCAGTAGCGAATGGAGGAAAGATGATTGCACCCATATTTGTTCATGAGATTAGAGAATTAGGCAAACCGATTCAGTCTTTTAAAGCGCGCGTGGTGCATTCGAAAATTTGTTCGGACGAGACCTTAAAAAAAATGAGAACTCTACTAGAAGGTGTGGTACAGGAAGGAACGGCAAAAGCGATTCAAACCTCAAGATATGCTATTGCGGGTAAAACGGGTACCGCACAGATAGCACAAGGTGCAGGAGGTTATAAAGGCAAACGTCAATATCAAGCATCATTTTGTGGTTATTTTCCTGCTGATATACCCAAATATTCTATGATTGTGCTTATTAATAATCCTACGCAGGGCTCTTATTATGCTGCACAAATTGCAGGACCTGTATTTAGAGAAATTGCGGATCGTGTATATGGGCAAGATTTAAAGATGAGTGAACAACAAAGAAGGATGAAGACCGATACGTCGAGCCATTTAATTGCTCAAACACCAAAGAGTAAAAAAGGAGATGTAAGTGCAACGGCACAAGTTTATCAAACTTTAGGATGGGCTATGCCTCATTCTACGGAAACGCAAGATAGTGTAGATGCTGTTTTGTTTGATGAAACTAAGATTAATAGGGGTATGGTTCCGAATGTGTTAGGGATGGGGTTGCGGGATGCCGTTTTTTTATTAGGAAACGCTGGCTTTTATCCCAAAGTGATAGGAAGTGGAGTAGTGATGAAACAATCGTTGCCCGCAGGAACACAAGTGGGTAGACGAACACAAATTTTAATCGAATTGAGATAATAGATAACTACATGAGACGATTATCGGCACTCTTAACGCAAATACCCATAGAAGAAACCATTCGCAACATCGACATGGAGGTGGAGAAATTGTGTTTCAATTCTAATGAGGTGCAGCCCAACGATGTGTTTGTTGCCGTTCGCGGTACACATGTAGATGGTCATTTATTTATAGGGCAAGCGATAGAAAAAGGTGCGAAGGTCATTGTTTGTGAAACACTACCAGCTGCGTTAACAAACCAAGTTACCTATGTAAAAGTGCTAAATAGTGCCGAAGCGTTGGGAAAGCTGGCATCGAATTGGTATGGAAATCCAGCTTCGCAGCTAAAACTAATAGGTGTAACAGGCACTAATGGAAAAACAACCATCGCTACGCTGTTATTTAATTTATTTAGGGATTTAGGGTTTACCTGTGGGTTGCTCTCTACCGTTGAAAATAGAATCGAAAATGAACTCATTCCCGCTACACATACCACCCCAGACCCTATTGCTTTAAATAGTCTATTGGCAAAAATGGTTGAAAATGGTTGTGATTATTGTTTTATGGAGGTGAGCTCCCATGCTATTGTGCAACGTCGTATAGCAGGTTTACAATTTTCAGGTGGAATTTTCAGTAACATCACCCACGACCATTTAGATTTTCACCAAACCTTTGCCAATTATCTGAAGGCAAAAAAAATGTTTTTTGACACATTGCCTTCATCGGCTTTTGCGTTGGTAAATGCCGATGATAAAAATGGCTCGGTCATGCTTCAGAACACCTTGGCGCGTAAAAAAACCTATTCACTAACAGTAATGGCCGATTTTAGAGCCAAGGTGTTGGAAAACACTTTTGCTGGTTTGTTGTTGAGTGTGGAGCAGCAAGAGGTTTGGTTTAAAATGATAGGTGCTTTTAATGCCTATAACCTGTTGGCGGTATACGCTGCGGCGATGTTGCTAGAGCAAGATAGTACCAAAGTGCTGGCATCGTTGAGTACGTTGTCGGGCGCCGAGGGACGTTTTGAATGTATTGCAGGACCGCATCAGGTGATGGGTATTGTCGATTACGCCCATACACCCGATGCTTTGCAGAATGTTTTACAGACCATTCATGCGGTAAGAAATGGCATAGAGCAAGTCATCACCGTAATAGGTTGTGGTGGAGATAGAGATAAAACTAAACGTCCTTTGATGGCTCAAGTGGCTTGTGATTGGAGCGATAAAGTTATTTTCACTACCGATAATCCACGTTCTGAAGAAGTAGAACAAATTTTGAAAGATATGGATGCGGGTGTAATGCCTCAAAACAAACGCAAGGTATTGGTGATTGCAGATAGAAAAGAAGCGATAAAAACAGCGTGTCACTTAGCGAAAGCTGGCGATATCATTTTAGTGGCAGGAAAAGGGCATGAAAAATATCAAGAGATTAAAGGAGTGAAATCCCCTTTTGATGATAAAGGGGTATTAACAAATGCTTTGATAGCTTGTAGGTAAGCAATGTATTTATAGTTAACCATTCATTATATCTAACGTGTCATAATGCTATACTATTTATTTACTTATTTAGACCGATTGTTCGATTTTCCAGGAGCAGGAGTGTTTCATTACATTTCTTTTCGAACAGCACTAGCATTAATATCGTCGTTAGTGGTTACTACTGTTTATGGTCAAAGACTCATTATGTATCTGCGTCGTAAGCAAGTAGGAGAAACAGTACGAAATTTAGGTTTAGAGGGACAAATGGAAAAACAAGGAACGCCTACTATGGGAGGTCTTATCATCTTGTTGGGCATTTTGATTCCTACTTTACTGCTCGCTAAATTGGGTAATGTATACATTGTGTTGATGTTGACTACTACGGTGTGGATGGGAGCAATAGGTTTTTTAGATGATTATATAAAAGTGTTTAAAAAGGATAAAGAAGGGTTATCGGGTAAGTTTAAGGTGATGGGGCAAGTGGGTTTGGGCATTATATTGGGTACAACCATGTATTTTAATCCCAACATTGTTATTAGAAAAAATGTGCGCCTTAATGCGCCAGTAGTTACTCATATAAACGGAGAAAAAATAGTACAGCATTATAAAACCGTCGATGTAAAATCGACCAAAACAAATATCCCATTTTATAAAAATAATGAATTTGACTATGCTAAAGTGCTTAAATTTTTAGGCGGCGATTACACCAAATATGCTTTTATCATTTTTTTGCTTTTTACAGTAGTCATTGTTACTGCGGTATCTAATGGTGCTAATATTACCGATGGTATTGACGGATTGGCAGCGGGCACTTCGTCGATTATTGCTTTCACCCTTGGCATATTCGCTTATTTATCGGGCAACGCCATATTTGCACAATATCTCAATATCGTATACATTCCTAACTCTGGAGAATTAGTCGTATTTGCGGGTGCCTTTGTGGGTGCTTGTGTGGGCTTTTTATGGTATAATTCGTATCCAGCTCAAGTTTTTATGGGAGATACGGGTAGTTTAGCCATAGGTGGTATTATTGCTGCTTTTGCCATTCTTATTCGTAAAGAATTGCTCATTCCAATTTTATGTGGTGTTTTTTTGATAGAGAATTTATCTGTTATTATTCAAGTAGGTTATTTTAAGTATACAAAGCGAAAATTTGGAGAAGGTAAACGTGTTTTTTTGATGTCGCCATTGCATCATCATTTTCAAAAGAAAGGTTATCACGAAAGTAAAATTGTAACGCGATTTTGGATTATCAGTATCATGTTGGCAGTAATTACTATTGTTACATTAAAATTGAGATAAACAGTAAGTTAAAATTGATAAACAAGTAATGATGAATAAAAAAATAGTCGTATTAGGAGCAGGAGAAAGTGGGTTAGGTGCGGCTTATTTAGCCAAAAAGAAGGGGTTTGATGTATTCCTCTCCGATATTGGAATGATTGCTGACATACAAAAGAATAAATTGACAGCATGGGGGATTGAATTTGAAGAAGGAAAACATACCGAAGCGACCATTTTAACAGCAACTGAAGTTATTAAAAGTCCAGGTATTCCCGATTCGGCGGCTATTATACAACATTTGATACAGCAACAGATTCCTATCATATCCGAAATAGAATTTGCGGCACGATATACGGTGGCAAAAAAAATTTGTATAACGGGCAGTAATGGTAAATCGACCACTACAATGCTCATTTATCATATATTAAAAAAAGCGGGACTGAATGTGGGTTTGGCAGGAAACATTGGTAAAAGTTTTGCTTACCAAGTGGCAACAGAGAATTTTGATGTGTATGTGTTAGAGTTAAGCAGTTTTATGTTAGATAATATGTTTGATTTTAAGGCGGAGATAGCCGTATTGCTTAATATAACTCCCGACCATTTAGATCGATACCAATACGAAATGAAGAAATACATCGATTCTAAATTTCGTATTGTTCAAAATCAAACAGCAACAGATTGTTTTATCTTTTGTGAAGATGATGCAGCAACAGTTGCAGGACTTGATGATAGAAATATACGCTCAAAACGTTATCCATTTACACTCAATAACCATCCATTTGCACAAGGTGCTTGGATAGAAAACGAACAAATGATTATTCAAACATCACCTAAAGATTCATTCACTATGTCAATCAGAGACCTATCCCTACAAGGTAAACACAATGTTTACAATTCCATGGCATCGACTATTGTAGCCAAAGTATCCCAAATTAGAGAAGAAACGATTAGAGAAAGTTTGAGTGATTTTCAAAATATTCCGCACCGCCTAGAGTTTGTTGCAAAGGTTGCCGATGTAACTTTCATTAACGACTCTAAAGCCACCAATGTTAATTCTACTTGGTTTGCTTTAGAGAGTATGAAAAATGAGGTAATATTGATTTTGGGAGGAGTGGATAAAGGAAATGATTACAGCATGTTAAAAAGTTTGGTAAAAGATAAAGTAAAAGCGATTGTCTGTTTAGGTAAAAATAATAATAGAATTCACGAGGCTTTTGAGGGAGATGTAGAGGTTATTGTTAATACCTTTTCTGCTAATGATGCGGTGCAAGTAGCGTATCATTTGGCGCAAAAAGGAGACACCGTTTTACTTTCGCCAGCATGTGCGAGTTTCGATTTATTTAAAAATTACGAAGATAGAGGAGAACAGTTTAAACAAGCCGTAACCGAACTTTAGCACGCTTACGAACCCAAAAATTCGACAAATGGAACTTCATCTATTGGAAAAAGATATAAAAATAATTGGAGTGCGGGCATCAGCGTTCCCCGAGGGCATTCTATCGGCACATCAACAACTCCATCAATTAGTGCCCTTTGACACCCAACGGCGCTATTTTGCCCTATCGAGACCCGAAAATGGACAAATCGTGTACTGGGCAGGAGTAGCAGAACAAGCAGCCAACGAAGCCCTACAATTCGGGTTAAAAGAAGAAAAAATCATTCGAGCTGGCAATTATAAAAGTATCCTCATCAAAGATTATAAAAAGGATATTCCAGCCATTGCCAAAGCTTTTGAAAAATTAAAACAACTCCCCGACATCGATCCTCAAGGCTATTGTGTAGAAGAGATAATAGATGATATAGATTTGAGGTGTATGGTACGTATGGTATAAGTAAAAGTGAATATTAATGGGGAGTTTAGAAGAAATGTTCGTCATTAACAATAAGTTATCAGATTGGAATTTAATATATAGTAAATCCAAGCAGAATTTTATAGTTCTGTGGATACTAGCATTGGTATCAGCTGTACCCTTTATTATATCATTTCGCAAGGTTTTTTTGCTACGTTTTGATTGGCTTATTATTCTTTGTGTGATTGGGAGTTTAATAGCCTTATATTATTTGGGAAAGACTCATAGTAAGAAAAAAGAACAAATTATTTCAGAGCATTATCCTTATGCCGATGGAGATACCATTTTTAAAAATCTTATTCAAATTAGAAAAGCTGAATTAAAAAGGATGGTAAATAACGATCAATTGTTTACAAAGGACAATATCAAATTTATTATTGAAAGCATTCAGAGAGAGCATCAATCTAGAAGATATACTTTCCCGTTACTCGTTAATGTTATTACTATTACTGCTGCGATATTGGGAACTGTCTATATAGAGAGTCTTATAAACTATTGTAAGAATTTGCATGAAACCATCTATATTTTAAAAACATTTTTCGGGATAGCATTGGCACTTATCCTTACCTGTTGGTACTTTGAACAACAGATGAAAGATGTCATTTTGATATTCAGGAGACGAAAAATTAGATTGATTAGAGTTTTAGAAAATATTTATATAGAACAATTATAACTATAAAAATGATAGAGAAACTCCTACATAAAACACAAGGTGACCGTTGGATATGGCTAATCGTGATATTGCTATCCGTTTGGTCCTTGTTGGCAGTATATAGTGCTACAGGAACCTTGGCTTTTAAAAAAGGTGTAGGAACCGAGCAATTTCTTATCAAACATTTGGTGATGATAGTGGGAGGCTTAGTGTTGATGTATTTTTCACATAAGTTAGATTACCGTTACTACGCAGGTATCTCTAAAATTTTGATGATAGTTACCATTCCTTTATTGCTGTATACCTTAATATTTGGTACTAATCTCAATGAGGCAAGTCGATGGGTTACCATTCCAATTATTAATCAAACTTTTCAAACGTCAGATTTAGCTAAACTGTCATTAATCACTTTCTTGGCTCGCATGCTATCACGTAAACAAGAAAATATCAAAGATTTTTGGAAGGCTTTTTTGCCCATCATGGGCGCAGTATGTTTAGTATTTATTCTCATTGCGTTGGCAAACTTATCTACGGCCTTAATGCTTTTTGGTGTTAGCATTCTATTATTAGTGATAGGACGTATTAGTATTAAACAAATAGCAGCCACTTGTTTGGCGGGATTTATCCTATTACTTATTGTAGTTTTTTTTGGACCACGTCGTGCTACCTATCGGTCTCGTATTGATGCTTATTTGCATCCAGAAACACAACAAGCCGATAAAACTTATCAACAAGACCACGCCAAAATAGCCATTGCTACTGGCGGTATTTTTGGAAAAGGACCTGGTAACAGTTTAGAAAAAAACTATCTACCACATCCTTATTCAGATTTTGTGTATGCCATCATTGTAGAAGAATATGGTTTAATAGGAGGAGTGGTATTAATCATCCTTTATTTGGTATTGATGTATCGGTGTATATTAATTGTAACACAATCACCAAAAGCCTTTGGGACTTTATTAGCGGCAGGTTTATCATTTAGCCTCACCATTCAAGCTTTCGCTAATATGGCGGTTGCTGTTAATTTGTTTCCTGTTACGGGCGTGCCTCTTCCGTTAGTAAGCATGGGAGGAACGTCTATTTTATTTACCAGTGTAGCCTTTGGTATCATATTAAGTGTGAGTAGAGATATTGAAGAGAAAAAAAACATTACAGTAGTTGCTACGGCATAGGTATCAATTTTGATTTTTATGAAAAATGTGACTAAATCATCAGATAGCTTAAGGATAATCATTAGTGGCGGCGGCACAGGTGGGCATATTTTTCCCGCTATAGCCATTGCAAATGCCATTAAGATAGTGAAACCTCATGCTCACATATTATTTGTAGGAGCTTTAGGGCGTATGGAGATGAATATGATACCAAAGGCGGGTTATGAAATTATAGGTTTACCTATTCAAGGATTTAATAGGAGTTCGATGTTGAAAAATGTTGCATTGCCCTATAAATTATTTTCAAGCGTATGCAAAGCAATCAGCATCATTAAAGACTTTAAACCCGATATAGCTATCGGTGTAGGAGGGTATGCATCAGGTCCCATGTTGTTGGCGGCTAAAATTAAAGGAATACCTTATTTGCTACAAGAGCAAAACTCTTTTGCGGGATTCACCAATCGATGGTTGGGAAAAGGCGCACAAAAAATATGTGTGGCTTTTGAAGGCATGGAACAATTTTTCCCCAAAGACAAAATTTTAATTACAGGTAATCCCATAAGAAAAGAAGTGACGCAAGATTTGGAGGGCAAAAAAACAGTTGCTTTACAGCATTTTGGCTTACGAGCAGATAAAAAAACCCTTCTCATTACAGGAGGTAGTTTAGGGGCAAGAACCTTAAATGAAGCAGTTATTCATCATTTACAAACCCTGTTAACCAGTGATGTGCAATTGATTTGGCAAACAGGCAAGTTATATTACGATGCTATAGTGAGCCAATACCCAAGCAAAATAAACACGCATATTAAAATACTTCCTTTTTTAGATAGAATGGATTTAGCGTATGCAGCAGCAGATATTATCGTATCACGAGCAGGAGCAGGTACCATTGCAGAACTATGCATGGTAGGTAAACCTACGGTGTTGGTACCTTCTCCTAATGTAGCAGAAGACCATCAAACAAACAATGCGAAGGCTTTGCTTAACAAGCATGCAGCCTTAATGGTTACCGATGCACAAGCCAAAGAAACTTTGTTGCCAAAAGTGTTGGCATTATTGCAGGACCAAAATTTGTGCACTGAATTGATGAAGAATATAAAATTATTAAGTGTTGCAGACGCGGATGATAAGATTGCTGAAGAAGTTATTCATTTAGTTAGGTAAGGTGTTATTGAACGAGGATTAATTGTATTACGATATAATAGACAATGTCATTTTTAATGAAAAAAATTTACTTCATAGGTATAGGCGGCATAGGTATGAGTGCCCTTGCTCGATATTTCAAACAATTGGGATATCAAGTAGCGGGTTACGACCGTACCAAAACTCCGTTGACTGATGCCCTTTCGGCAGAAGGTATCGAGGTTATTTATGAAGATAATGTAGCCCTAATTCCTAACGATTTTCGTGACCCCAGTTTACATACCCATGTGGTTTATACCCCTGCTATACCCAATGACTTAGTCCTATTAAATGAATTCAAAAACAAAGGATTCGATCTTAAAAAACGTTCTCAAATGTTGGGATTGTTGAGTGAAGATATGTTTTGTATAGCGGTGGCCGGCACACATGGCAAAACCACCACTTCTACGATTATAGCGCATATTTTAACAGATAGTGGCTATGGCTGTTCAGCATTTTTAGGAGGTATTGCTTCCAATTATAATACCAATATGCTCATTGGCAACAACAAGGTGGTGGTGGTAGAGGCAGATGAATTTGATCGTTCTTTTTTAACATTACATCCCGATGTCGCCGTAGTAACTAGCATGGATGCCGACCATCTAGATGTTTATGGAGACAAACAATCTTTAGAGCACTCTTTTGGGCAGTTTGTGGCACAGATAAAGCCCGACGGACGGCTCATTTCGCACGCCTCTTTACCCCTATCAGGCGTTCGTTATGCCAATGGAGATGAAGCGTCCATTCGAGCCCAAAATATTAGTATAAAAAATGGAACGTTTACTTTCGATTTTGAAAATGGTGTTACAACCATCAAACAAATAGCGTTAGGTATTCCTGGATGGCACAATGTAGAAAATGCGATTGCAGCGATAGAAGTTGCCTTGGGATTAGGGATTGCATCTGAAAAAATAAAAACAGCCCTGCAAAATTTTAAAGGCGTAAAACGTCGTTTTGAATACATCATTAAAACAGATAACCAAGTATTTATTGATGATTATGCACACCATCCCGAAGAATTGAGAGTTTGTATTACGTCTGTAAAATCCCTATATCCCACAAAAAAATTAACCATTTTATTTCAACCCCATTTGTATAGTCGAACCCAAGATTTTGCAAATGGTTTTGCAGAAGTGTTGAGCATGGCTGATGAGTTATTGTTATTAGACATTTATCCAGCACGTGAATTACCTATTGACGGCGTAACATCTAACATTATTTTCGACAAAGTAACCTTACATAATAAACAACTGTTGAGTAAAGAAGCAGCCATCAATTGGATTAAAATAAAACAACCAGCCTTATTACTAACCGTTGGTGCAGGAGATATAGACCAAATGATAGAACCATTAAAACAAATTTTGCAGCATGCTTAAGCGAATTAATTGGTATAAAATATTGTTTATTAGTATTTGGACCATTAGTCTCGCTAGTCTATTGCTTCTAATGGGGTTTGTACATAAAAAAGACAGAGAAACACTTTGTAAAGAAGTTAAAATATGGATAACTGGTCATCAATTTTTTATTGAACAACAAGAAGTACACGCAATCATGTTTCAAGGTAACCCTGTTATTGGAAAAAAATTAGCAACCATTAACCTTCATCGTATAGAGAAAAGATTAACATCCAATCCATACATACAGTACGCCCAAGTATATGCCGACCTAGATGGTGTTATATACGTAAACATCAAGCAAAGGGAGCCTATATTGAGAATTTTTAATGGCATTAATCAAGATTTCTATATCGACCAAAATGGCTATAAAATGCCCGTATCCATCAACTATACTGCACCAGTATTAGTAGCCAATGGTCATATCGAGGAAACATTTAATTATAAGATAGATACTTTAAAAACACCAATAGCTAAAAACCTTTACCAAATCGCAAAATTTGTGCAACAAAATAATTTTTGGAATCAGCAAATAGAACAAATTTTTGTCCGAGAAAATGGAGATATAGAATTAACACCACGTGTAGGGGAACATCAAATTATATTAGGAACAGCAGATTCACTCGCAATCAAGTTCAATCAATTAATGGCGTTTTATAAACAGATACTACCAAAAAAAGGTTGGAGTACGTATAAAAACATCAATCTAAAATATGCACGTCAAATAGTATGTGAGCATAAAGGAATTATAAAAGAGGTAGACTCGAATAGCATAGCTAAAATCGAAAATAGTTTACAGTTTTCAAACACAACACGTTAAAATTTAAAATGAAGCGTGATATATCAGCCAAATAATATTAATAAAGACACAATATAACATACACAGATTATGGAAAAAAGCGTTAAATCTTCCAAAAACAATCCAATAGTAGTAGGTCTAGATATCGGCACTACAAAAATTTGTGCCATTGTAGGCAGAAGAACTGAATTTGGTAAAATAGAAATATTAGGAATAGGCAGAACCGAATCCGATGGAGTAACAAGAGGGGTAGTTTCCAATATACAGAAAACCATTCAAGGCATTAAAAGAGCTGTTGAAATTGCAGGAGATCAATCGCAGGTAGATGTAAAAACGGTAACAGTTGGTATTGCAGGTCAGCATATTAAAAGTTTACAACATAGAGGTATTCTCACGAGAAAAGAATTTAATAGTGAAATTAGTCGTAAAGATGTTGACAAGCTCATTGAGGATATGTATAAGCTGATGATGCCACCTGGTGAAGAAATTATACACGTGTTGCCACAAGAATTTACCATAGATAATGAACATGGCATCAAAGAACCCATAGGACATGCAGGAGTACGTTTAGAAGCCAATTTCCATATCATATCCGGACAAGTAACGGCGATAAAAAATATTGTCAAATGTGTCAATAACTCCACTCTAGAAATTCAAGAACTTATTTTGGAACCTTTGGCATCAGCCGATTCTGTGTTAAGTGAAGAAGAAAAAGAAGCAGGCGTAGTATTGGTAGACATTGGCGGAGGAACCACAGATGTAGCTATTTTTCACGAAGGTATCATTCGTCACACGGCAGTAATACCATTCGGTGGCAATATTGTTACCGAAGACATTAAAGAAGGATGTGCAGTTATGCGCAATCAAGCAGAAAAACTAAAAACTATTTTCGGTTCTGCATTGGCAGAAGAAAACAAAGAAAATGAAATAGTGTGTGTGCCAGGAATTAGAGGTAGAGAAGCTAAAGAAATATCTGTTAAAAACTTAGCCTTCATTATCCAAGCGAGAATGGAAGAAATTATTCTACAAGTTCACCAACACATTAAATCATCAGGTTATGAAAATAAATTGATTGCAGGAATTGTAGTAACAGGAGGTGGTGCACTATTGAAGCATTTGCCCCAATTAGTAGAATTTTTAACAGGCTATGATTGTAGAATAGGGTATCCGAATGAGCATGTTGGCAAAAATGAAGTTCTACCTAAAAATGTTTACGACGAACTCAAAAGTCCTATGTACGCAACAGGAATAGGATTATTAATAAAAGGGATACAAAAGATAGAAGACCGCTCAGAGGTGCTTTATCAACCAGAACAACGTGAGAAAGTTTTAACGCCTATTGAATCTAAAGATACCACAGGAGGATTTTTGGATAAGATATTACAAAAAACAAAAAAATTCATTGCAGACGACATCGCCGATAAAGATTTTATTAATTAACAAAATTAGACACTCAACATTCGTTTACATAAAATAACATTACAACGAATGTATTTAATCCATTGAACCATGCAATTTGAAATGTTAAAAGAAAAATCGTCCATTATTAAAGTAATAGGCGTAGGTGGTGGAGGTGGTAATGCCGTAAACCATATGTATCGTCAGGGTATCACAGGCGTAGATTTCATTATTTGTAATACCGATGCACAAGCCTTAGAATTAAGTCCAATTCCCAGTAAAATACAACTAGGAGCCAGCCTAACCGAAGGCATGGGTGCAGGTTCAATTCCAGAAGTAGGTAAAAATTCAGCCATAGAGAATATTGAAGAACTCAAACAAATATTAGGAGCAAATACCAAAATGCTTTTTATTACCGCAGGCATGGGCGGAGGAACTGGCACAGGAGCCAGCCCCATTATTGCAAAAGCAGCTAGAGAGATGGGTATATTAACTGTGGGTATTGTAACCACCCCATTTACTTTTGAAGGCAAACGTCGAAAAACCCAAGCAGAAGAAGGATTAGAAGAACTTAAAAAACAGGTCGATTCTTTCTTGGTTATTTCGAATGATCGATTGCGACAAATTTATGGAAACCTAACCATGAGTGCCGCCTTTGCACAAGCTGATAATATTTTAACCACTGCGGCCAAAGGTATTGCCGAAATAATTACCGTACCTGGATACATCAACGTTGACTTTAAAGATGTACGTACCGTTATGCAAGAAAGTGGAGTGGCTATTATGGGAAGTGCATCCGCCGAAGGCGATGATAGAGCATTAAATGCCGTAAGAGGAGCATTGGCATCGCCATTACTAAAAGACAATGAAATAGAAGGAGCTCGTTACATTTTGTTAAATATTAGTTCAGGCAATAAGGAAGTTACTATGGATGAAGTAAGCGTAATAACCGACTTTATTCA
>CANJWF010000011.1 GCA_947478315.1 Sphingobacteriaceae bacterium
TACATTATTACCAAAAATAAAGAGAATGAATTAGAAGCAAAACTTCTTAAAACGAAACACAAAGTAATTGGAGGAACCTTTGAGCTATTTGATTTAAAAGACGAATCTGACGGGACTAGGAGAATAATGGATTTAATTCCACTAATAATTGATTTTTTCAAGGGTGGCAACGTGTTTATTGTTGATGAAATGGAACGAAGTTTACACCCCAATTTAATTTATGACTTATTTGATTTCTTTTTGTCAAAATGCGATGATATAAATAGCCAATTTATTGTTGCAAGTCACGAGTCAACACTATTAACACAAAAACTTTTGCGTAAAGATGAAATTTGGTTTGCTGTTAAAGATAAGCAGGGAGTAAGTCATTTACATTCGTTGGAAGATTACAATATTAGATTTGACAAAGAAGTAAGAAGAGACTATTTATTAGGGCGTTACAAAGGGATTCCAAAACTTGGCAGTAGAAATAAACTAACCGTTTTTCCATTTAATAATGATTAGTTATGCCAAGAGAACCAATTCCATTAATTAGACAAGGTGGGCATATTGATGCCGAAAAATTGTTTGTACTCTCATACGAAGGAATTATTACCGAGAAAAAATATTTTCAAGATTTTAGGGCTTCAGAATATTTCAACAATAATGGACTTATTGAAATTGTTCCTCTAAAAAGACCTAAAGATAAAGGTTCAGACCCATTTAGCGTGAAAAAACTTCTAAATGAGGCTAAGAAGGAATACGGTTTCAAAATTAGTGATGAATTTTGGTTGATTATAGACAGAGACGATTGGGAAAGTATTCACAAACTTAGTTTTGATGACTTAGTGACGGAATGTAAAAATGAAGACAACTTTTATCTAGCAATGAGTAATCCTTGTTTTGAAATATGGTTGGTATTGCATTTAAAGAACTTATCAGAATTTACAAAGGAAGAACAAGCATTGATTTTTGAAAATGCAAAAATCGGCAAAAAAAATTACATTGATATTTTAGTTTCACAACTGCAAGGTGGAAGGGGCTATAACAAAAGACCCAATCCAAATATTTATCTTCCTTTAACCAAAACGGCAATTGAAAGAGCAAAATCAATCGACAATTTAAAAGACGACTATCCAAAATCAATTGGGACACATTTATACAAATTGATTGAAAAACTAATTGACAATGAAAGCCCGAACGCTTAACAAGCGTTTGAACGCAAGGCAGGCTGAAGTGCAAAAATGAACATTTATGCTTCGATTTCCGCCACCTTCGCCAAGCCCCAAAACGTTAGCGGTAATTCTATAATACAAACCACAATGAAAAAACTGAACAATTTTGCCAAATTCTAAGAGAGCGTTCTGCTGAGAATTTTTCGGCTGGACGATTGCTTTTTCAAAACTTATGACGGGGAAAAACGTACCCCTCATCGCATTGGCATTTGTAGGTTTTTCACACCACCTTTCGCAAAAAAAACTGCATGGGCGAGTTCAATATCGCCGTTTTAATTTTCATTAAGACCTCTGCAATACCCTCAATGAAAAACGGAAACTATTCGTTAGCAACGTGAAATATTTCACGTTACTAACGAATGAAGAGGAAGCATTTCGTCGAAATTTTTTAAAACTTAAACAGTGGCTAAAAATCTACGATGGTAATTAATTTGTCCTAAATGATAGCTTAGGTGCACCAGTAGCCCAACCAGTACATCGTTCACCGTTTGGTGTTCTGATAAATTAAAATTCAATAAATCGGTAGCATAGCTTTTTTCCAAATCCTTGTCGTTCATTGGTTGTAGGGTGTGTTCAATCATCGAGATAGTTTCTAAAACTAGTTCAATTAAGGTAGGTCGTTCAAACTGTCGTAGCGTAAACTCTGCGTCTCTGTTTCTCACATAGTCTGTTCCCCCTAAGTGTTTCCCAATGTAATGGTTTAGGTTGCCGATGGTGTGTTGAACTAATATGCCAGCAGAATTTTTAATTTGTGGATACACGGTCCACAAAGATTCATCGTCGGGATAGCTTTCTAATTCTTTCACGATTTTTAATAAATCTCGTGCATATAGTTTTTGATAAAGTTCGATATACATCATCAATAAGGATAAATTTGAAATGAAGGAATAAAATTTTTATACGTTTTTTTGTCTTTTTATTTTTTCTTGTAATTCAATAATGCCTCCAATGAGCGCCTCTGGGCGTGGAGGACATCCTTGTATATACACATCTACGGGTATAATTTGGTCAACACCTTTTACTACATGGTATCCATGCTGCCAATAAGGTCCACCGCAATTGGAGCAAGAACCCATCGAAATAACGTATTTAGGTTCAGGCATCTGTTCATAAATTTTCCGAATTCTATCTGCCATTTTAAACGTTACAGTACCCGAAATAATGAGCACATCGGCTTGGCGTGGAGTAGGTCGCGGAAATACACCCAATCTATCTAAGTCGTAAGTAGAAGCCATTGCCCCCATCATTTCTATGGCACAACAAGCCAATCCAAACGTGACTGGCCACAACGATGAACGTTGCGCCCAAGATAGTAATTCGTCTAATTTTGCTATGCCAACACCTTCGTTATAATGTATAGGGTCTTTCAAATCCATATTACAATTCTTTTTTTCTAAATGTGGGTTTGAAACTAGGTTTTGAAATGGGTTTGTCTACACCTAAATTTACCTTTTCTGCAATTTCTTCTTTTTTGGGGGCTATTTGGAACGGTGTAACAGCATAATTTTTGTTATTGATAGCTTCATATAATTTTTCGGGCACTATTTTCTCTACACGAGGTGCTATTTTGTTGGGGATTACCCAATTTAAATCGCCCATTTTCCAAACGTATAGGAGACCCAATACTAATAAACCTATAAATACAAACATTTCTATTAAGTTAAACCATCCCCAACGAGCATCTGCTCGGATGAGTGCTTTGTCGGCAAAAATAGTTGTCCAAGGTAGTATCATTGCTAACTCAACGTCAAAAAATAAAAATATGACAGCTATGGTGTAAAATTTAGAACTCATGGGCAACCAAGCATTGCCTATGTTTTCTTCCCCACATTCATAAGAACTTAATTTTTGTACAGTCGATTTACGAGGAGCTATCCATTTGTTGATGCCAAAGAGACCTAACATGAGCAATACGCCCACTACCAGATGTATAAGTATTTTTCCGAATGCTGAAATGGATTCCATCTTTTAAATAACTATTGGGTAATATGGAGTTGTGTGTTCAATTTACTTAATTAATATTTTTAAAAGCATTTCTTTCATTAATTCACCTTGCTCTGTGTGACCAGTAGCGTTCACGCCTTTACTTTTAACATCATATTCTCGTAATAAGGCTATTGCGTTGGATACATAAGGTAATGGAAAGTTTTTGGCGGCTATTTCATAATCTTTTACAAAGAAAGGGTGCACACCGAGTTCTTTTGCTAAATTTTGTTGAGAGTGATTGGTGCAGTAATGAAATTTGAGCAGTTTGGTAAAAAAAGTATTTAAATTTCCCAATACGAGGGGTAGAGGGTTATTTTTAGCATTAGCGGAAAAGTAAGTGATAATTTGTACAGCTTTATAAGTATCTCTTTTTCCAATGGCGTTTTGTAACTCAAATACGTTAAAATCTTTGCTTATGCCAATGTTTTCTTGAACTTCTTTTGGGGTTATTAACTGTCCTTGTGGTACATTTAACAGCATTTTGTTAAGCTCGTTGGCTATTTTAGTTAAATTATTACCTAAATATTCGGCAATGAGCGTGCTAGCTTGAGGAGTAATACTTAGTTTTTTTTCACGTAAAAAATCATCTATCCAAGCAGGTATTTTATTTTCGTATAAAGTTTCGGATTCAAATACAAGTCCTGTTTTTTCAATGGATTTATACGTTTTTTTACGTTTGTCGAATTTTCCATGTTTATGACAAAGGACTAATATGGTGCTTTTAAGTGGATTTTCTAAGTAGGCTTGCCAAGGGTTTAAGGTTTTTTTACTGTCATCACTATCCCTGTCTAACTTTAGTTCTTGTGCTTCTTTTACAATTACGATTTGGTATTCAGACATCATAGGATACCTTTTTGCATAATTTAAAATGCTTATTATGTCCGTGTCTTTACCGTATAATATGGTTTGATTAAAGCCTTTTTCGGCATCGTTAAGTACGTGTTTTTCTATATAGTCTGAAATGATATCAATATAATAAGATTCTTCTCCATGGAGTAGATAAATGGGTTTGAATTTTTTTGCGCTTAATTCTTTTATAATATCGTTTGCATGCATCGTCCGTAAAACTAAAAACTAAAAATGGAAAATTTATAAGTAAATATTATTCTAATAGGAGAATTAAAGTAGTATTTCATGGGTACGATAAGAAGGCTGTTTGGCGAATGTAAATACAAGAATTAAAAGAAACATTTGTGTTATCAATCGCGAATTCAAATACGACGAATCATAGATTTATTCAACGAGTATCGTTTACAATGTTTTTTTACGATTGTTAGGGGGGTATTCGGCTTTTTTTTTGTTGAAATTCGCAAGATTGTTAAAGTTTTTAAAAATTAAACGGTTTCTTCCCGAGTAAACCTGTTACTTTGTACTTCGGTGGCCGTTAGCGATAAGCTGTAAATTTATTGAAGCGTATTTGCGCATGAATTATAATGACATGAACGCTGTTTTTAAATATTGTCGATAGTATAATTTTATGAATCAATTATTTGCGTATATAAAAAATCCGACTTTCAGAAAACAGTTACTGATTGTATTCATAGCTTTTGTGTTGATATTGATAGCTATGAATATTTTTTTACGCTATTATACAAAGCATGGAGAGGGACAAAAAGTGCCTAATTTTAAGCGTCAAACGTTGGAAAATGCCATATCGATTATAGAAGAACAGGGGCTTCGTTATCAGATTGATTCAGTATATGTTTTAGATAAACCACCTGGTGTGGTTGTGGAGCAAGACCCTGATCCGTTTACATTGGTTAAGCCTAATAGAATTATCTATCTGACGGTTACTACCAGAAGAATACCTAAGGTGATGATGCCTGATATTGAAAATGTAGATATTCGTGAAGCATTGGCAATTATAGAAAACTATGGACTTAAGCTAGGCGATACCATCTATAGGTCAGATATTGCAAGAGATGTAGTGTTAGAAGTGAGAACGGGGGATAAAATAGTAGAACAGGGGACAAATATTCCCAAAGGCACGGTACTTGATTTGGTATTGGGTGATGGTTTGGGGGCAAATACGGTAGCAGTGCCAAATTTATTAGGATTGACGGTAAAACAAGCTGTTGCCCTTATTAAGAGAGCATCACTTACTCCAGGGAGAATAACGTACAGTGGTATAAAAGATTCGTTAAAAGCAACTGTTTCTATCCAAAAACCAGAACCTACAGATTCGGTAACCAAAGTTAGTATTGGTAGTCGTATAGACCTTATTCTTTCTGATAAATGATGTATTATATAGATATCGTTTATTCGGCAGTACCTTAGCGTAAGGTTCAAAAAAAATAAAAACTAATTAAATTTTTATGATTGAAAATGTAAAAAGTAATTTGAAACGGGTGATAGTTGTGGTGGTGTTATTAGCTTTCGTTGGGGGAGTTGTTTGGGTTTATAAAACCTATCATCGTTATTTTAAAAATAATGTTGTTGCCGACTCTTATTTACACATTCGTTCGAATGCCAATTTTGCTATGGTCGTCGATTCTATCAAATCTCATCATTTGCTAAAGGATACGAATACTTTTATTTCTTCGGCAATAGAAATGAACTACGTTAATAGAGTTGCTCCTGGTCGGTATCATTTGAAAATGGGTATGGGTAATCGTCAGCTCATTAATATGCTTATATCGGCTAATCAAGAGCCTGTTAAATTGTCTTTTCAGAATATTCGATTGAAGTCGAATTTTGCGGCATATATTGCTAAAAAAATTGAGGCAGACTCGATGTCTATTATATCTCTGCTCGACTCTGCTGAATATCTGAAATCTTATAATTTTAATCCTCAAAATGTTTACACGATGTTTTTACCCAATTCGTATGAATTGTATTGGAACACATCTGCCAAACAGTTTTTTGAAAAAATGAATAACGAGTACAAGAGATTTTGGTCAGATGAGCGTTTAAAAAAAGCTGAATCTATTGGATTAACGCCCGTAGAAGTGAGTGTGTTAGCTTCTATCGTGGATGCTGAGGCTTTGGTAAATGCTGAAATGCCAATTATTGCGGGCTTGTATCTTAATCGTTTGAAAAAGGGTATGAAATTAGAATCTGACCCTACAGTTATTTTTGCTGTTCGTGATTTTTCCATTCGTAGGGTTTTGAACAAACATTTGAAAAAATCTTCGCCCTATAATACTTATCAAGTGCAAGGATTGCCTCCAGGACCTATTATGATGCCTTCTGTGAAAGCTATTGATGCCGTACTTAATTATAAGCAACATAACTATATTTATATGTGTGCTAAAGAAGATTTTTCGGGTTATCATAACTTTGCTATTCAAAAAACAGAGCACATTATGAACGCAACTAAATTTCAACAGGCACTCAACCAGCGAAATATTAAGAAATAAAGAAAAAAGCTATTCAAAGTTCGTTTTATGTTTGTTTACACAACTAAAATACGCGTTCGCTACGCAGAAACAGATCAAATGGGGTATATGTATTATGGCAATTATGCACAATACTATGAGGTAGGACGTGTGGAAATGCTTCGTAGCCTAGGTATGACCTATCGTTCTATGGAAGAATCGGGGGTAATGATGCCTGTTTTAGAGTTACGTTCTAAATATATTAAACCGGCTTTTTATGATGAAGAAATTACGGTGAAGGTAATTTTAGAGTCGTTACCAGAAAAAAGAATTGTCTTTAAATATGAATTGTATAATGAAGCTGATGATTTAATTAATATTGGTGAAACTACGTTAGTTTTTGTAAACATGAGTACCAAAAAACCTTGCCATGCACCACAAGATTTTTTGAATAAAATACAAGTGTTTTTCAAGTAAGTATGGCAAAATTACATCGTTTATTGCTCAGTTTTAGATTATATCGAATATGGATACGCTGGGCTAATCGTACTCATCTTCCATTATTTCGGTCACAGTCGGTTTACGATTTGGTGTCTTTTTTTGTTAAAGAACTGGAGAAAGAAACCTTGCATACCCAATCATCTGCGGTATCGTATAATTTTTTGCTGGCTATTTTTCCTGCTATTATTTTTTTGTTTACACTCATTCCGTATATTCCTATTGATAACTTTCAGAATAAGTTAATGGAGTTATTGGCATTAGTTTTACCACAAAATGCTTTTGTTGTTGTTGAATCTACTTTTACCGATGTAATTGAAACGCAGCGCGGAGGTTTGTTGTCTATTGGCTTTTTATCGGCATGGTTTTTTGCTACCAATGGTATTCATGCGTTGATGCGAGCATTTAATCAATCTGCTTTTTATCAAGAAACTCGAACTTGGCTGCAACAGCGTTGGGTTGCTTTTAAGTTAACTTTAATAGTGAGCATTGCGTTGATTGCCGCTATTACGGTGTTGGTGTTAGGGGAATATTTGGTGGGTGTCATTAAAACGGATTTACATTTACAATCGTCTGTTTTTTGGATTTATGTAGTCTTATGCTCGCGCTGGGTGGTTTTTATTTTTTCTTATTGGATAACGGTTTCTTTATTGTATAGGTATGCTCCATCGGTAGATAGTAAATGGCCTATTCTTAATATAGGGTCTTTTTTGGCCACACTTTTAGCTGTCGTTTCTTCTATTGGTTTTTCTTTGTATATCAATTACTACAACACGTATAATAAAATATATGGTTCTATTGGAACGTTAATTGTGGTTATGATATGGCTTTACTTGAATTCTTTAATCTTGTTGGTCGGATTTGAGATGAATGCTCGTTATTTTCATTTACGTAAACGGGTTAAATTGAAGAAAAATACGCCTGAAAACAGCTTTAAAGTTGTTGAGAATGTGATTTCTAATTTTAATTAAATATTTTTTTGTTAGATTCAGTTCTATTCGTAGTTTTGCGGCGGAGAGATGGCAGAGTGGTCGATTGCGGCGGTCTTGAAAACCGTTGACTGTTAAAGGTCCGGGGGTTCGAATCCCTCTCTCTCCGCCAAAGGCAACCTATTGAAGGGTTGCTTTTTTGTTATATATGATACTGATTAAACTATACTGATAGTTTTGTAGTTAATAATCTTCTCATTTTTTTCCTTCGTAACAAGTTTTCAATTTGATGGCTCAATCTCAATTTTAATAGCGTTTATGTTTGTCAGATGTAACGAATTGAAATTTTTATATTCAGTGGGTGTAATATTTATTATATTTTTATTCTTCAATAAATTGCATATTTTCGCGCTTTCTAAATTTTGTATGTGAAATATTTTTAATTACATCACTTTAAAAATATTTTCAACCTTATCTGTAATAATATAATTGAAATTATAGATCTTTTCTTATTTACTAATCTGTTTTCTTCGTATTATGTATAAAAAATTACTATTTCTTTTTGGTGTGCTGTTTTGGTGTAACATGGGGGTTGCTCGAATTGATAATGCTGAGGCTTCTCCTTGGCGATTAGGGGTTAATATTGGCTATAGTGGTCGGACTGCATCAATGAAAGGAGATTTAACATCTCAACAGAAATCGTACATCGAAAGTGGTAAACAAGGGATAGCTTTTGGGGGAGATGTAACTTATTTTTTTAAAAATGACATAGGTATTGGATTGGTATATTCTCAATTTAGGTCTTCTAGTTCGGTTGGAAGTATGTCTGAAAAATATAGTGCCGATACTACTATATTTTATTCGTCAATGTCTGACCAATATAGTATAACTTTTATTGGTCCCATTTTTGCGATTCGAAAACTTAGTAAAAATGGTAAACATGCTTTTTCGTTTAACTTTGGTTTATTTAGGTTATGTTGATGATGGAAAGGCTATGTTAAATTATTATACGGTTCGTAATACTAATAATACTGTATCTACTTATGCATTTTCTCAACCAAAAATAACAGCTACTCAAGAAGGAAATACATTAGGTACTTTGTTTTTGTTGGGTTACGATTTTAAAATTACTAGTCATGTTGCAATAGGATTACAACTTTCTGTTGTTAGAGGTTCACTGAGTAAAATAGAGCAAATTGTGGGTGGAAAGTCTACAACGATTTCTTTAGATTCAGAAAATCGAGAGGATTTGTCTCGTTTAGATTGTTCAGTTGGATTACGTTTTTTTAAGTAATAAAATGCATTTTGAAGGTTTTTTTTGCAAAAATTTTAGTATTCTTATAATATAAGCAAATTCATATATTGGATTTTTTTTACTAAAAAATAAACAGTATATCTATTAGTAGTCAGATGATTACACTTTTTCAGATTACTAGTAGACATTTACAAATCTCTGCGCTAAAAATAGTTTCGGTTTTTCGATTTAGTAGTACTGTCATTGATAAATCGAAAGGTTCTATTTCTTTTATTTCGATGGTATCGTGGATAGCTAGTCCAATTTTGTCTAAATAGGAGAGCAAGGTTGCATTGTTATTGTTAACGCCACTTAATGTGTAGGATTGTTGGGGTATGCCGTTCGATAATGTAATCGTTTTTAGTGAGGGTAATTTACCTTCTTTGTCTGGTATGGGTTCTCCATGTGGGTCGAATTTAGGATTTCCTAATATTTCATCGATGCGATTAAAAAATAATTCAGATTGAATGTGTTCAATTTGTTCTGCTATATCGTGCACCTGACCCCATCCTAAATTCATGATTTGTGTAAGAAATAGTTCTGTAAGTCGATGTTTTCTGAGAATAGAGAGTGCTTTTTTTCTGCCTAAATCGGTGAGTTCAATAGATTTGTATTTTTCATATTTAACCAGTTTTTTTTCTGCCAATTTCTTAATCATGCTGTTTACGGTAGGCATTTTAATGTCTAACTGTTTGGCTATTTCCTTTACAGACACGTTTGCTTCTTGCTCTTTATGGTATAGCGTTTTTAAATAATTTTCTTCGGTAAGTGAACTCATCTGACAAAAATATAAAATTCGAGCTTTAAAGTTACGAATGCTACACAAGCTTTTTTAATTGGGTTAGTAGTTGTGATGGGATGATTTTTGTAAGGGAGGTAATATAACTATCTATTAATTTTGTGTTTTTATTTGTTAGATTAATCTAACTTATTACTTTTGTTGATGTGAATATTTAGAAAGTTCACAATAATATTCGCCAAAATGCCCATGAGCGGGTGTTCACCAACCGATGATAACACCGAAGGTTCATGAAGTCCTTAATATAAAAGGAAATACAACTGAATAAATGCTTTTCATAATCAGCGCTTCGCAGTCATGAATACGATTAAATACAAAACACTAATGAATAATGGTTTGGGCATAATCAGCGCTTCCGCATTCCATTAGACCCTGAAAAAATAATTATAAATTATAAATCCTTTACTATGAAGTTAATAGGTTATACAAGTGTTTTTTTATTGCTGATTCATATTTCTACAATAGCTCAAATGCGTCGCATAGTTAGTGGGGTTATAAAAGATGGCGATACGCAAGATGCTTTGCCATTTTGTAATATAGTTTTACAGCCTAAGGGTGTAAAGTTAATTTCAATTAATAACGATGGGATATTTAAGATTGAAATTCCTGCAACGGTAACTGATGCCCGTGCGTTTATTTCTTTTATAGGATATAAACCTGATACTTTACCTATCAATGCTATTCAAAATGAATATGTGGTATTTCTTTTTCCTAATCACAATACGCTTAATGAGGTAGTGTTCACAGGTGTTTCTAAAGCTACTCGTGTTAAAGAAAATCCTATTTCTATCGTCAGTATTTCGGCAAAGCAATTGGATAAAATGAATGAAAGTAATGTGATAGACGCATTGGTTAAAGCTACGCCTGGATTGAATGCGGTAAAAACGGGTCCTAATATTTCTAAACCTTTTATTCGAGGGTTAGGTTATAATCGCGTTCTTACGTTGTATGATGGTGTTCGTCAAGAGGGACAGCAATGGGGAGATGAGCATGGTATAGAAATAGATACTTATAATTTAGAACGAGTAGAAGTGATTAAAGGTCCCGCAAGTTTACTATATGGTTCTGATGCTTTGGCAGGTGTGGTTAGTTTTATTCCATTTACTTACAAAGATTCTGTAGCAAGGTTAATGGGTAGATATTCGACAGAATATCAGAGTAATAATGGTCTTGTAGGTAATAGTATTAGATTAGGATATAAGAATAAAAATTACGGATGGATTATTCGTGCTTCTCATAGAATAGCCAAAAATTACACCAATGAGATTGATAAACGGGTGTATAATACTTCTTTTGAAGAAAAAAATGTATCGGCTATGTTTGATTATAGGTATCGTAAGGGCTATTTGCAGTTAAATGCTTCTTTGTATGATAATTTGCAAGGTATTCCTGACGGAAGCAGAGATTCTCTTACAAGAAAATTTACGCAACAAACTGCTGAAGGTATTGCTGATGATATTAAGAATCGACCTTTGGTTACTGATAGTGAATTAAATGGTTATGGGATAAGTCCGTTACATCAGCATATTCAACATTATCGTTTTTATACGAATGGATTTTATGATTTTTCGCATAGTTATCTACGGTTTTTATTGGCTTTTCAACAAAATATTCGTCGGGGGTATAATCATCCGACTATGCCACAACAGGCGGGCATGTATGTGAGGTTAAATACGGTTAATTATGGGTTACAATATAGTTTGCCAAAAAAATTGGGTATAGAAACAACGATAGGGTTGAATGGTATGTGGCAAAATAATCAAAATAAGGATGCGACAGATTTCCCTATTCCTGATTATGAATTGTTAGATGGAGGTATTTATTATTATTTGAAATGGAAATATGGCAGTTGTGTATTGAGTGGGGGCTTACGTTATGATAAACGTTTGCTACAAGGGAATGATTTTTATGTTGGGAAAAATAATATTACTGGATTTGAGCAACAGGTGTTGGGTGCAGAGGCAGGGAGTGTATTGCAATTTCCTGCTTTTAAGCAAAATTTTGAGGGTATTTCGTATAGTTTGGGAATGACTTATCGTTTTACTAATCAAATAAATGTAAAGGTCAATGTTGCCAGAGGCTATCGTGCTCCTAGTATTACCGAAATTGCTTCTAATGGTTTAGACCCTGGTGCCCATATTGTGTATATTGGAAATAGAAATTTTGTGCCTGAATTTAGTTGGCAACAAGATATAGAGTTAAGTGCCGATTATTCCCAAGTTTCGGCATCTCTTAGCTTTTTTAATAATCAAATCGATCATTATATTTATCTTGCTCAGGCTGTTGATGGTCAGGGTATTCCTATGGTTATTGTCGCGGGAAATAAAACTTTTCAATATCAACAGGCATCGGCTCAGTTATATGGATTGGAAGCTTTTTTAGCGATACGACCTGCCATGATTAACGGTTTGAGAATTAATAACAGTTTTTCTTTTATTAGGGGTTTTAATCGTAAACCAGTTTATGCGGGCGCGGGTATTTATGGCGAATATTTACCTTTTATTCCTCCTTTACAATTATTGAGTTCTATTCAGCAAGATATTCAGCTTACTGCTCGTTTTTTGAAGGCGATGAATTGGATGTTAGAGGTAGAATATCATGCTTCTCAACATCGTTATTTGGCACTTTATGATACCGAAACGCTTACAAATGCTTATACGCTGGTAAACGTAGGTGTCGGATTCTGTATCAATTATAGAAAGGGCAATGATATGCAACTACAATTGCAGGTTAATAATTTGTTGGATAGTGTGTATCAATCTAACTTAAGCAGACTCAAATATTTTGAATATTACACGGCTTCTTCTACGGGGTATTTGGGGATTAACAATATGGGCAGGAATGTTTGTTTAAAATTGTTGATGCCGTTTTAAAGGTGATTTTTCTATTTTCTTCTGATGGAATGTTCTCGTAAAACTTTAAAAAATTGCTTGCAATGGGTAAGTTGAAAAATGAATTTGATATTACTGCTTAGGGTTATTGGGCAGTTTTAAGATATAATCATTCCATCTTGCATTTCGATGATGCGGTCAGATGCTTTGGCAAAGTCGTTATCGTGTGTGACAGCAATAATGGTTTGACCAAATTCAACGGACAGTTGCTTAAAAATGTCGAAAACAATTCGGGTATTTTTACTATCTAAGTTTCCTGTAGGTTCGTCTCCCATAATAATTTTAGGATGGTTAATTAATGCTCGTGCAATGGCTACCCGCTGTTGTTGTCCGCCAGAGAGTTTAGATGCGGGTTTGAGGGCTTGGTCTTGTAGGTCTAATATTTTTAGTTTTTGATAGGCTTGTTGTTCTATTTCTTCGTAGCTATATTGTCCTAGTTTGAGAGCGGGTATCATCACATTTTTTAGGCACGAAAATTCGGGTAATAGGTAATGGAATTGAAATACAAATCCTATTTTTTCGTTACGTATTTGGGCTAATGTATCTTGTTTTAGTCCGGTTACTTTTTCTTTATCTATCCATAAATTGCCAGTATAATCGGTATCCATAGTGGATAAGAGATAGAGTAGCGTAGATTTACCACTACCGGATTTGCCTATGAGTGTTAAAAATTCTCCTTGATAGGCTTTAAAGGATACGTCTTTTAAAACTTGAAATTGGGTGGGTTCATAAAAGTATTTGTTGAGCGTTTGAGCTTCGAGGATGATGTTTTTCATGGTGTATTATTTTCTTAAAATGGCTACGGGGTCTACGTTTGCTGCTTTTTTTGCAGGAATGTATCCAGATAAAAAAGTGACAATAAATCCGAATATAATGCCGCGTATGTACATGGTTGGCTCATAGTGTACAGGAAAATAGCCGATGTCTCCTCCTATGTAAACATGTTGTAGTCTGCTGATGAGTAGTGTTGCGGCTATTAATCCTATGATGATGCCAAGGATGCCGATGAGTAGTGCTTGTTGAACAAAAATGCGTACCACATCTTTGCCTTTGAAACCCATTGCTTTGAGTATGGCGATATCGTTTATTTTTTGCATAATGGTCATGTTTAAAATGTTGTAGATGCCGAAACCTGCTACGATGAGTATGGATAGGGAGATAAAACTAATGATAATACGACGCATGTTACTTGCTGCCATGAGGGTGGCATTGGCAGTTTTCCAGTCTTCGGCAACGTAACCTGTTAGTTTTCCGAATCGTTTGGCGTAAGTTTCGGGATGGTCATAGTCGTTGATGTTTACGTATATGTCGGACACGTAATCGTTGCTTTCAGCTAATAGTTGTCTTGCGGTATTGATGTGTATATAGGTTTGTTTTTTATCGACGTTTGAGTTGTTGGTTTGAAAAAGTCCTAATATTTTCATGCTTTTACTGATGCCTTTTGAGGAATTAACCTGTATGTAATCGCCTTTTTTGAGGCTCATTTTGTCGGCTAATCCTACTCCTATAAAGATGCCATTGGGGTATTTTTCTAAGTCGTTTAATTGACCGTCTACTACAAACGAAGAAATATTAAACATTTTATCGGCTTGTTTGATGTCTACTCCCATGGCTACTCCTCTGATTTGTGTTTTTCCGCTATTGATAAAAATGTCTGTGTTTACTTCTGAGGTTACAATGGTTACGTCTGGTTGTTGTTGTAGTGTTTCGATGATTTTTTTCGGATTGATGATATTGGGGCTTTGTGCTACTATTTTTGGGTTGATAATGAGGGGGATGGTGTTGTGATAATTTTCTGGCAATAGGTTACGACTGATTTGGGCATCTTTGTAAATGCGTATGTGGGGGACGGTTTTGAAGATAGCTGCTGCGGAGCTTTTATCGAAGCCTTTTGCCATCGAATTCATGAAAATGAAGATAGCAATACCTATGGTAACGCCTAATGCAGCAACTAATGTTAGTTTTTTGTTGCTGATGATATAGGTGACGGCTATGTTCGAATTGATATGATGGTTATAAACCACTTTTGTGCTTTTTTTCATCTGTTAATAATTTTTCAATGGCGATGAAGAACCCATAACAACATTATCATGCTCTTTTGTGAAGATAGTGCTCATGGGTGTTTCATTTTAATGGCTGATATGTTTTTGAATGTGGGTATTGCACTAGTGTTTATTTAGAGTTCTTCGATAATGACATCTTGTTCGTTTAATCCTTTGGTAATTTCTACCCATTGGTTGGAGATAATGCCTGTTTGTACGGTTCTAAAAGTTTTGTTTTTGAGTAGTACTTTATTGCCGTATTGAAGGAAATTTTTAGGAATGAGTAATGCCTTGTTTTTTACACCTAATATAATGTTGACCTGTAATTGTGTGCTGGTGATTTTAAAATTAATGGGATTGACAAAGGCTGCTTTGCAGGCAAAGGATTGACTTGTGGCATCGAAAGTGGGTAATATTTCGGTTACAATGGCATCGTAGGTTTGGTTGGTGTCTGTATTGAGTTGTATGACCACTTTTTGTCCTATTTTAACTTTGGTGATGTTGCTTTCATCTACGTTTAGTTTGGCGTAAATACTTTTTTCATTACCGATAGTGGCAATAATTTCTCCTTTGTTTACGAA
>CANJWF010000012.1 GCA_947478315.1 Sphingobacteriaceae bacterium
CGGAACAGCTGATTTTAGACTCATCGATAGACAAGTAGCTGATATTTTTCGTGAATTTTCAGAACAAGAACCATTTATTAGAGGACTCATCAAATCGTTGGGGTTTCGACAATATGCAATCGACTACCAACCAGATCAACGCTTTTCAGGAATAAGCAAATATTCCTTTAAAAAAATGCGCCGATTGGCTACACAAGGAATTACCTCCTTTAGCGTTCGTCCACTACACTTAGCCATATACTTAGGATTTTTCTTTTCTTCCCTAGCCGTCCTTATATACATACCTTATATCGTTTACAGCATATCATACGGACATCCAATTTCAGGGTGGAGTTCATTAATCGCTACCATTGTATTTTTTGGAGGTGTAAACCTGCTAGTGTTAGGAATCATCGGCATCTACATTGGTAAACTATTTATGCAGTCTAAACATCGCCCAAACTACATTATCCAAAACTCAAATCTGACAGAATAAAGATGATTTTACTAAGTTTCGACACCGAAGAGTTTGACATGCCTCTCGAATACGGGAAACAAATTTCCTTTGACGAGCAAATGAGCATATCCATCAAAGGCACAAACAGTATTCTAGAAATTTTAGATAAACACCAAATAAAAGCCACCTTTTTTTGTACCGCAACCTTTGCCCTACACGCCAAAGAAATTACAAAAAAAATAGCTTCTAATGGACACGAAATAGCATCGCACGGTTATCATCACTCTCAATTTGAGAATGCTCACCTCTTAGAGTCGAAATTAATATTAGAAAAATTAACACAAACAGAAGTAATAGGCTTTCGAATGGCGCGCATGCAACCTGTGGACAATGATGCCATCAAACAAGCTGACTACCTATATAACAGTTCCATTAATCCGACCTATTTACCTGGCAGATATAATCATTTCAGAAAACCACGCACATTTTTTAAGGAACAAGAGCTCATACAAATACCCGCATCAGTAAGTCCAATCATACGATTTCCCCTATTTTGGTTATCCTTTCACAATCTCCCATTGAAACTATATACGTGGATAAGTAAACTCACTCACAACAAAGATTCTTACTTAAACATATACTTTCATCCATGGGAATTTACAGATCTGCATAAAACTCATCTAGGAATGCCTCCCTACGTTAAGAGAAATTCGGGGGCTAAAATGATTGAACGCATGGACAAATTCATAACACACTTTAAAAATCAGAATTACACATTTGGAACATTTAAAGATTTTTTAGAAAGTCAGAATCTAACACCCATTACGCTATCGAAATAGTCACATATTCAATTAAAACCAACAACAACTCTTCGAAAAAAAGATTTTTTGGGAATGACTAAATTTATTCAATCAAAGTGTAGATGAATTGTTTTTAGGCTAAAAAACTGCAACAAGAGCAGGTAACATCACTCGTTTAACGTTGCAAAAAAAAGTATACCCTAAACATCTCGTTTAACACATACCTTTTACTAACTTTATTCAGAACAAAACACATCTAGTTCATCATCGGACCAAAATAATATGAAACAACTATACAATCATTCAAAAAAACTCATCACATTAGTCATACTGTTACTCAACATTCGAGGCTATGCCCAAGACTTAAATGCCCGTGTAAAAGTATTATCGCCACAAATTCAAAGTTCCAATAAAAGTGCCTTAAATAGCTTAGAGACCGCTATAAGAGATTTTTTAAATTCTCGTAAATGGAGTTCAGATACCTATCTATCCCAAGAACGCATCGAATGTAGTTTCATTTTCAATATTACAGCATGGGATGGAAGTAACGGTTTCACTGCCGACGTTCAAATTCAATCAAGTCGCCCCGTTTACGCATCATCATACAACAGCACATTACTCGTGTTTAGCGATAAAGAACTCCAATTTTCTTACACAGAAGGACAACCCATAGATTTTTCAGACCAAAATTACACCTCTAATATTTCCTCTCTCCTAGCATTTTATGCCTACATGATTATTGGCATAGACCACGATAGTTTTAGCCTTCAAGGCGGCTCTTCCGACTACGCAAAGGCATCAGACGTAACGAACTATGCCCAAGGAGGCGAAGCTCCCAAAGGATGGGCCGCCGCCGATGGCTCTCGAACACGCTATTGGCTACTAGAAAATTTTACCAATAAAAACTACAGCCCTTTTCGCAATCTGTTATACACATACCATCGAAAAGGACTAGACCTAATGAGTAGCAACAGTAAGCAAGCACGAGAAGAGATAATAAATGGACTGGCAAGTATTCAGAAAATGGACAGACAAAGACAATCATCTATAGCAACCGAAATGTTTTTTACATCCAAAGTCGACGAACTTGTCGGAATTTTCAGCCAATCTCCAGCACCTGAACGAAAAAAAATTTACGATATTTTAGTAAAAATAGACCCCTCAAGGATCGGTAAATACGAATCTCTTATCCAGTAAAACACCTAGCTAAAAATACTGTTTTTTAAGTTTTCCACATAGATAAACGACACATAATCAACAATTTTAGCATCTACACTTTCTGTAAACGAGGCATATCTCCTATCATGTGGAAAACTCAAAAATAGCACTCCTTTTGAATAGCCCTACTTTTGTAATGAGAATTGTTGGCAAATCAAGCAACCCTACAATAAAGAGAGCATTCCCCCAGCAAAAATTATTATTTATTTAAAAACTTACCATTCAAAACTTACCATGGGCAGCAAAAACAATCAGGAAGAAAAAGGATTAAAGTTTCAAAGGCATTTTACCAAAGCCGACACACCAGTATTTGATTTATTTACCTACGAAAAGCGATCATCTATCATAAGAAACCCGTCAGGCGATGCTGTATTTGAGATGAACGATGTGGAAGTTCCCAACACCTGGTCTCAAGTAGCTACCGACATACTAGCCCAAAAATATTTTCGCAAAGCAGGAGTTCCTCAACCCGACGGAACAACAGGGTCTGAAAAAAGCATTAAACAAGTCGCACACCGTTTAGCTCACTGTTGGAAAACATGGGGAGAACGCTACAGTTATTTTGCCTCAGCAGAAGATGCACAAATATTTTATGACGAATTAGTATACACCATTGTAGGTCAATTAGCTGCCCCTAATTCGCCTCAATGGTTCAACACAGGTTTACATTCCTCTTACGGCATCACAGGAAAGCCACAAGGGCACTACTATGTTGACCCAACCACAAAAAAACTAGAAAAATCTACTTCAGCATACGAACGTCCACAACCGCATGCTTGCTTTATCCTCTCAGTAGGAGACGATTTAGTGAACGACGGAGGCATTATGGATTTATGGGTTCGTGAAGCACGTATATTCAAATACGGATCAGGAGTAGGCACTAATTTTTCAAAGATACGGGGAGAGAGTGAAAAATTATCTGGAGGAGGCTACTCATCTGGTCTAATGTCATTTCTCAAAATAGGTGACCGAGCAGCGGGAGCCATTAAATCAGGAGGTACCACACGACGTGCTGCCAAAATGGTATGTTTAGATTTAGATCACCCTGAGATAGAAGACTTCATCAGTTGGAAAGCTGAAGAAGAAAAGAAAGTAGCAGCATTAATAGCAGCAGGGTATTCATCCGACTACGAAGGAGAAGCCTATCGCACCGTTTCCGGACAAAATTCGAACAATTCTGTACGTATTCCCAATAGCTTTTTCAAAACCTTGCGCGAAAATTCAGGTTGGGATTTATTAGCTAGAACCGACGGCAGAGTCATGAAAACCATCAACGCCCAACAATTATGGGATAAAATCGGATTCGCCGCATGGGCTTGTGCAGACCCAGGAGTACAATACGATACCACCATCAACGAGTGGCACACCTGCCCAGAAGGAGGGCGTATTAATGCTTCCAACCCATGCTCAGAGTACATGTTTTTAGACAATACCGCTTGTAACCTAGCATCTATCAACTTAGCCCATTTTTTCGACTCAAAAACACAAATTTTTGATGTAAAAGGATTCGAGTACGCTTGTCGAATATGGACCGTAGTATTAGAAATATCTGTGTTGATGGCACAATTCCCATCCAAAGAAGTAGCACGTCTATCATACGACTATCGTACCCTAGGATTAGGTTACGCCAATCTAGGATCCATGCTCATGCTTGCTGGCATTCCATACGACAGCGACAAAGCACGTGCAATAGGAGGAGCCATCACAGCCGTCATGACAGGAACAGCCTATGCAACCTCCGCAGAAATGGCGCAACACTTAGGCGCATTTGAGCAGTACGAAAAAAACAAAAAACACATGTTGCGAGTCATGCGCAATCATCGTTATGCCGCCTACAACGCAGGAGAAGATGCCTACGAAGCATTAGAAATCAAACCCATAGGTATAGACCAGCGTCATTGTCCCGATTACCTACTCGCATCAGCCTGCAACGCATGGGACAAAGCAGTAGCATGGGGAGAACTATACGGCTATCGCAATGCACAAACTACCGTAATAGCCCCAACGGGAACCATTGGTTTAGTAATGGACTGCGATACCACTGGCATAGAGCCCGATTTTGCTTTAGTAAAATTCAAAAAATTATCTGGTGGTGGATATTTCAAAATTATCAACCAAGCCGTACCCTCCGCGTTACGCAATTTAGGATACAAAACACACGAAATAGAAGCCATCGTCAACTATGCAAAAGGATACGCTACACTCAACGGAGCACCTCATGTCAATTTTGAAACCCTACGATCTAAAGGACTAAAAGACCTCGAAATAGAAAAATTAGACAAAGCAGTAGTTTCCGCTTTTGAAATCGGATTCGCTTTCAATGTATGGACACTTGGCGAAGAGTGCCTACAGCGCATAGGCTTCACTTCCGAACAATATAACGCACCCAGCTTTAACCTATTGCAAGCACTCGGTTTCAGTAAAAAACAAATTCAAGAAGCCAACGAATACGTATGTGGTACCATGACAGTAGAAGATGCCCCTTTCTTAAAAGAAGAACACTATCCCATTTTCGACTGTGCAAACCGTTGTGGAATAAAAGGCAAACGCTACATACATGCACACGGACACATCAAAATGATGGCAGCAGCACAACCTTTTCTTTCAGGCGCTATCTCTAAAACCATTAATTTACCCAACGAAGCTAGTGTAGACGAAATCAAAAACTGTTACGAACTTTCTTGGACATTAGGTCTAAAAGCCAATGCACTCTATCGTGATGGATGCAAACTATCACAACCCTTATCAACCAAATCATCCAACGACGATGATAAGTTAACAATCGTCGAAGAAGTATTAGGTAGCACCGCAAACGTACAGCTAAGCGACCTAACGCCCGAGCAAGTATTAGAAGCCGCCCGAGGTATTTTAGAAAAATCTACCGACACCATCTTCAAACGGCAACTATCGCGCGTTGTACAACGCAAAAACCTACCCGCCAAGCGACATGGATTTACCCAAAAAGCAACCGTTGGCGGACAAACCATATTTGTACGAACAGGTGAATACGAAGACGGAACATTAGGCGAAATTTTTGTAGATATGCACAAAGAAGGAGCAACTTTTCGCTCTTTGATGAACTGTTTTGCCATAGCCGTATCCGTAGGCTTACAATATGGCGTGCCATTAGAAGAATTTGTAGACAAATTTACCTTTACCCGTTTTGAACCATCTGGTATGGTGAGCGGACACAACAACATCAAAAGTGCAACATCCATTGTCGATTATATGTTCCGTATGTTAGGTTACGAATACCTAGGCAGAACAGAATTAGTGCACGTAGTACCCGAAAGCACCACTCACGACACCGAAAAAATGCCAAGCAACACACCGCAACAAGAAAAAGCAATATTATCAGAAAAAACACCACAGCCCAACAAAGTCGCATTAGCCGAAAAAAGTCAAATCCTCAAGCCCGTATTAGACATTTCTGGTGGAGGACAATCCGATGCACCTGCATGCACCAACTGCGGACACATTACCGTACGCTCTGGCACTTGCTACAAATGCCTCAACTGCGGAACGCAAGGGGGGTGTAGTTAAATTTCTTCTTTTAAAAAGAACTAAAAAACAAAACCATGAAAAAACAACTATTCATATTATTTTCCTTAATAGGTATTTACTTATCCGCAACTGGACAAGATTTCATCGAACCTATCAATTTTTTCTCCAAAAAAGAACCTTGCTATCTCATCAACACTCAAGGCGAACGAATCGATTTTATTTTAAGCGATTACAAGACTAAAAAAGGATTAATTATTGCTGTTGAAGGTAAAAAATTAAACACTGAAGAAAATTTTCGATTAGATGCTGCCAATATCAAAATATTAGCACTCGTACCCTCAACATTAGGTAAAATGAATGCCATCATGGAAAAAGCTACCACAATTACTAAATGGGATAAAACAGATAGTATTGACAGGAAATTTGTTTTTTTTGAACAGCATACTGTAGAAGAATTAAAAGACATTACCGCCTTATTACAAATACTAAATTACGGGTTTCACAAAAAAATAACCATCTACTACGACCCATTCGCGCCCAAAGAAAGTTCAAGCATAGGTGGCATGGGTTTCAATGTAACATTAGATAGTCAATTAAGACGTTACTATGCAAAAATTGACGGAAAAGTATCACGCCTAAAAAAGAGAGAATATGATGATGAATTTACAAAAATATTCAGTTCTTGCCCATCCCTATTAGAGAAATTTGCAAAAAATAAGGACTGGTCTTCTTTACCAAAACACATTTATTTTTTTGAATATGAATGTAAGTAAACCGCGATTACGGTGTAAGTTCAAAAAGTGTGTACTTGAACAGGGTTCTCTGTCGATGTGGAATTATTACTTTCCATACACCAGCTTGCTTTAGGCACAAGCTGCCACGGAAGGAAATTGTAATCATCCCAACATAAAAATATGGTGTCATATGTGTATACTTTTGGATTGTAAAGCTCTAGCATATAATTGCACCGTATTCTCCAACCCTAAGTACAAACAATCGCACACTAAAGCATGCCCAATACTCACCTCTAATAGCTGAGGAATATTTTGAGCGAAATAAGACAAATTGTGTAGATCCAAATCATGACCCGCATTAAGCCCCAATCCACAGGCTTTAGCAATCTCGGCAGCTTCCCTATAAGGTGCTATTGCCTTTGCTCTATCGACATGATAGCCCTTAGCATATGCCGCAGTATATAATTCTATTCTATCTGTACCCGTTGTGGCAGCAGCCTCTATCATAGCAGGAATCGGGTCAACAAAAATAGAAACCCGAATGTGAGCTTGCTTAAAAACAGCGATAATATCTCGTAAATATTGTTGGTGCACCAACGTATCCCAACCACAATTGGAAGTGAGCTGATGAAGACCATCTGGCACCAAAGTAACCTGAGTAGGCGTATTAGCCAACACCAACTCCACAAACTTAGTTTCCGTTGGATTACCTTCAATATTAAATTCGGTGGTCAACAAGGCTTTTAAATCATACACATCTCGATAACGAATATGACGTTCATCAGGACGAGGATGCACCGTTATTCCCTGAGCACCAAATCGTTCTATATCTGTAGCCACTTGCAACAAATCTGGATTATTACCACCTCTAGCATTACGAATCGTAGCAAACTTATTGATGTTAACAGATAATTTCGGCATCATCATATATTGTAGTCTCCAAAATTATTCTTCCAATTAGATTCCAAATCGAGCGCATCTTGCTCTATTTTCGATTTCAAATCATTTTTGTACGCCAATAATTTAGTACACACTTCAGCATCTGAAATAGCCAACATCTGTATGGCTAAAAGAGCGGCATTTTTCGCTCCATTAAGCGCCACCGTAGCTACGGGTATACCACCAGGCATCTGTAAAATAGACAGTATTGAATCCCAACCATCAATAGAGTTACTAGACTTAATAGGTACTCCAATAACAGGCAAGTGCGTAATCGATGCCACCATACCTGGCAAATGAGCCGCACCACCTGCGGCAGCAACAATTACCTGTAAACCTCTATCTGAAGCCGATTTTGCGTATTTAAACATACGGTCTGGTGTACGATGAGCGGATACAACCGTTACCTCAATAGACACCCCAAAATCTTTGAAAACTTGTATAGCATCACTCATCACTAATAAATCAGATTTGCTACCCATAATCACACCTACCCGTATTCGATTTTCCATTACGCTTTTACTTTTATAGTTTGCTGAACAAATTTTGCTTTCTCAATTGCCATCTGTCTATCATCATCTAAGATAGTCACATGCCCCATTTTACGAAAAGACTTAGTAAATTTTTTTCCATATAAATGAACATAAACACCCTTCAATTTCAGAACATCTCTTAAGCCATCGTAAATAGCTAACCCATCATAAGATTCTTCTCCTAATAAATTAATCATCACAGCGTAAGAAATAGAATCCGTATTACCCAAAGGCATATCTAAAATAGCCCGAATATGCTGTTCAAACTGAGATGTATAATTACCTTCTATCGTATGATGACCACTATTATGTGGTCTTGGAGCCAGTTCATTTACCAATAAATTACCCGATGCTGTTAAAAACATCTCGACTGCTAACAAACCTACTATTTTTAAGTCTTCGGCAATTTTAGTAGCCAACACTTTTGCCCTATCCTGTATAGCTTCCGAATATTCAGACGGAGATACTAAAAATTCAACCAAATTAGCCTCCGCATTGAAATCCATATCAACCACAGGAAAAGTTTTAATTTCTCCACGTTCATTACGAGCCACAATAACCGAAATTTCTCGTTCAAAATCAATCATAGATTCAACCAAACAGGGAGCATCAAATGCCAAGAAAATACTATCTCTATCTTTAACTTTAAAAACACCCTTACCATCATAACCATCTCGACGCAACTTCTGAATAAATGGGAATGTAAAATCAACCTCCATTAATTGCATTCTGTTATCGATGAGTTGAAATGGAGCAGTAGGAATATCATTCTCTTTAAAAAACTGCTTTTGTAACCCTTTATCTTGAATTAAACGCAAAACCCTAGGTTGTGGAAATATCTTAAGACCCTCCTGCTCCAACGTTTCCAAAGCATCAACATTTACCTTTTCTATCTCTACCGTCAATAAGTTTACAGTTTTCCCAAACTGATAAACCGTATCATAATCAGTAATGTCACCCACTTCAAACCGATTACACAAATAACGACAGGGCGCATCCTTATCTGAGTCTAAGACATGAATCGCCAAGTTATAATTAATTGCCTCTTGAATAAGCATACGGCCCAACTGCCCCCCTCCCAATATGCCTAATTTAAACTCCCCATTTAATATTTTCATCCGTTAAATTATTCATTAGTTGCTATCGATATAATTTATGCGTGCTTAGCAAGTCGTTTTCGTCGATTATTTTCAGAACCCAAGCAAGCAAACTTTATAGTTATTTTTTCAATAATATTGGGTGTGCTTAATCCGAAAATAGTTAATTCAAAGACATTTCTTAATTTAAATCGTCAAAGTCATCATTCATGTAATACTTCTAAAATATATTCAAAATCTCTATAAAATCTGACCTCGCCAGTACTTCCAAAAAAGAACTCAATGATACAATCTCACCACGTCACAACACAAATGAATAAAACACAAGCAACGGTATAGATATTTCGATTCTATACCAAGTTATGGTAAACATAGCCTCAAATATATACGAAGAGTATTTATCAAGAAATAGATAGCGTCAAAATCGACTTATCTATTCAAAAAAAAAGCGAGCAACTCCAAGGTCACTCGCTTTTTTTGAATTCAATATTTTAGTATTTTAGCGTGGTACCAGCTGGAATCGAACCAGCGACACAAGGATTTTCAGTCCTTTGCTCTACCAACTGAGCTATGGTACCTCCTGTTATTTTTGGAGACTGCAAATGTAGCCTCTTTTTTTAGAATTCAAAAAAGAATGTACAATATTTTTTTGATTACTTGACCCACCCCACCTTTGTATTAAACAACTCAATTTATAACTATTCTAAATTAAGTATAACATAACGGTCAAATAGTATTTTTATTATCATTGTTTTACTTTGATTTATTTTCATAATGCCACAAATAATCTGTCAAATTCTCTTTTCTCTATTAAGCATTGGAGCCATTTACTGGTTTGTCCGAAATGTAAAAAAAATTATTCGCAACATCCGATTAGGCAAACCAATCAATAGAAACGACCAACAGAAAAAAAGATGGATAACCATGATGAAGATAGCCTTAGGGCAATCAAAAATGGTAACAAAACCCATTCCCGCAATGCTACACCTGTTGGTATACATCGGCTTCATTGTAATTAATATAGAAGTTTTAGAAATTATCGTTGACGGTATTATAGGCACCCATCGTGTATTCAGTAACTTAGGCAGTTTTTATAACTTCTTAATTGGAACATTTGAATGCCTTGCATTAGGAGTATGGTTAGCTTGTGCTTTATTTCTCATACGACGTAATGTACTAAAAATAAAACGGTTCTCTGGCATAGAAATGACTCAATGGCCGCGTTCAGACGCGAATTATATTTTATTTACAGAAATTGCACTCATGTCCGCATTCTTGTTAATGAACGCATGTGACTATAAATTACAAACTATACACATTCAACACTATACACCTGCAGGTACATTTCCCATCAGTAAATGGTTTATACAACTTCTGCCTAACAATATCAACACCCTTATCGCCATAGAACGAACAGGATGGTGGTTTCATATCTTAGGAATATTCGCTTTCTTAAATTATCTACCCTATTCAAAACATTTCCATATTTTGTTGGCATTTCCCAACACTTATTATTCCAACTTAAACCTTAAAGGACAATTTTCTAACATGACATCTGTTACCAACGAGGTGAAAGCAATCTTATACCCTAACTTTACACCAAGCTCTACTAATACAGCAGAGCATTTCGGAGCAAAAGATGTGCAGGATTTGAATTGGAAAAGTCTCATGGATGCTTATACCTGTACCGAATGTGGACGATGTACGTCGGTCTGTCCCGCCAATCAGACAGGTAAAAAATTATCTCCAAGAAAAATAATGATGGATACAAGAGATAGACTTAACGAAGTAGGGAAAAATATAGACAAACACGGCACAGATTTTCAAGATGGAAAATCCCTACTAGATAATTACATCTCTAGAGAAGAAATTTGGGCATGCACAACCTGTAATGCCTGTACTCAAATCTGTCCTGTTAATATTGATCCACTATCTATCATCGTCGAATTACGACGTTATGCTGTTATGGAAGAATCACAAGTTCCACATAGCCTCAATGCTCTATTTAACAATATAGAAAACAACGGCGCTCCTTGGAAATACGCTCCTTCAGAACGATTAAATTGGGCAAAAAACTCTCAATAACAAACAAAAATGGCAGATTTTACTTTTCCAACTGTAGCAGAATTAATCGCCAAAGGCGAAACCCCCGACTTATTATTTTGGGTTGGATGTGCTGGTAGTTTCGATGAAAGATCTCAAAAAACTACACGAGCCATTTGCCAAATTTTAACGCATGTAAATATCAAATTTGCTGTTTTAGGAACAGAAGAAAGCTGTACAGGAGACCCAGCAAAAAGAGCAGGCAATGAATTCTTGTTTCAAATGCAAGCACTAACCAATATAGACATATTAAACAACTATCAAATCAAAAAAATAGTTACAGCATGCCCACACTGTTTCAATACATTAAAAAACGAATATCCTGAATTAGGAGGTATTTACGAAGTAATTCACCATACTCAACTCATTCAAGAACTCATTGATAGCGGTAAAATAACTTTAAAAGATGGTGGTCATTTTAAAGGTAAACGCATTACCTATCACGACCCTTGTTACTTGGGACGAGCCAACAACGTTTATGAAGCTCCTCGCCATATATTAGAACAACTAGATGGAGAATTAGTAGAAATGAAGCGCTGTAAACAAAATGGTCTTTGTTGTGGTGCAGGAGGCGCACAAATGTTTAAAGAACCCGAACAAGGCACTAAAGACATTAATATGGAACGCACTTCAGATGCTTTAGATACAAAACCCGATATCATTGCAGTAGGTTGTCCATTTTGTATGACCATGTTAAGAGATGGCGTAAAATTAAGTCACCAAGAACAAAGCGTGGAGGTATTAGATATTGCAGAGTTAACCCTTAACGCTGCTGGCATCACTCACTAATATTTAGCTACTTTGTTTAATTTTAATACTTTTATTAGCGAGTTACTCGCTGAATTAATAACTTCACAAGCACGAAATAGCTCTCAAAAGAATTTAAACAATCTCTTATTTACCATAAAATAACAAATCCTTTTATCCTATTTACACTACGTTCCCTTTATATTTGCTTGAATAATGGGACGTATTTTTTTTACATATTTCTTATGCTGCTGTTTATCATGTACAATTGGTAAAGCAGTTACTGATAATAAATATAATTATTCCTTTCAAGAGGCAAAGCTACCCTTAGCCAACACACCCAATACAGACGTTATTACTTCATTCGGCACGTTTGAGCTCCAACAAAGCTACCCCAATCCTAGTTCTGACGCAGTCTCCATTCCATTCCATTTAAACCAATACAGTAGTGTGTTATTGGTTTTATACGACATAAGCGGAAAAACGCAACAAATTATTATTGATAATGACATGTTAAACGAAGGAGATTATATACAGCCAATAAATGTAAATAACCTAATACCCGGCGTATATATCTATCGTATGATTGTAGCGGGACAACAAAAAAGTAAAAAAATATTTGTTGTCAAATAAATATTGTCATACCTCCCACTAATGCCCATAAGCTATTACTTTCCATGAACGTAAAGCACCTATTGCTCCCTGTTTTTTGTCTTTAATCGTTAATTTCCAAACACCTTTGCTTTTCTCTCCCAAACATCTCATGGTACCAAAACGCCAATTATGATACCTAAATGCTCCACTAAATAACTCCGTATGATATTCTGCTAATATACTCGTTGTACCTTGTGGAGAAATGAGCACAATTTCTAAATCTCCCAATCGAGTATGCGTTGGTGCATCAACATAAACGTCGATAAATTCCACATCCACATTTTCGTCCAAAACGAGTTGCGAAGTGAGACCCTGCACATCATTATCGGGTATATCCCGATCAACAGATTGTTCTTTCGATACTATTTTTTCTGTTGAAAACGGATGCCATCCCTTACTCATCAATATGGCACGATCGGCATTAACAATACCAAAGCCATATTGATGATTAACCCACAAACCTGCTCCGTTTTGAAACCAATCCGAATCTCGTACATCGCACATACTCGCACTATAAGCTAAAATAGCTTTTACATCTCTCCAGCTCAAACTAGGATTCGCCTCCAAGATCAAAGCAACCACACCTGTTACCATTGGAGCCGATGCCGAAGTGCCACTAAAGTGCTTCGTATAGTTATGCGAAGAATCGGCATAATCGCCTTGAAAAACAAGCGGATTATAGCCCTTTCGACCCGTTGCATCGGTAGTAACAATGCCCATGCCGCCATTGGCTTTAGAAGGGGCACACACTAACAAGGTTGCACCAACTTCTGAATAAGAGGCGTGCTTACCTTTTTCGTCAACAGCTCCTACAGGAATAGTATAACGATTGTTTACCAAGCCACTATAATTAACATTATCGGTTGGCAAATTTGCGCCATTTGCCGTATTACCATTGCCCGACGAAAACACATAAACGATGCCCCTACCGTTTCTGCCATAGGTAGTGCCTTTTTCAAGTGCCTCTTGTATAGCAGGTCTGAGCGGCATCGGCTCGCCCCAACTATTAAAATCGCCCCAACTATTACTAGAAATCCATATTTTTTCTTTATTGCGTTGCAAAGCATCGGCTAAAAAACCGATTTCAGGAGTGCGTTGTGCATTAAATGCCACCATTTTAGCATCGGGGGCAATACCTCTTATGCCCTTGCCATTACCCGCCTTAGCCACGATGATACCTGCACATGCGGTTCCGTGGTCGGCTTCCGCAAAATCATACTCAACAGGTAAATAACTATAACTACCGGGCACGATATTCTCTTTTAAATCTTCATGGTTGATATCGATACCATTATCTACCAAAGCGATAAGTACACCCTTACCCGTATATTGATTTTGAGTAAGATAGATAGTCTGACGACCTCCATTACCATTTAAATACCACTGATCTTGATAGAGCGGATCGGGTTGCGTTACCACTACAGGAACAGGGATTTGTTGGCTATCTTTACGGCAGGCCGATAGCGACACCGCCATCGCTATACACAGAATCCATATTGGTTGAAGGGCAGATGAAAAAACAACGGATAAATGTTTGCTCATAGAAATCGATAGGCTAAACCCAACTGTAAAACAGCGTGCCAATCTTCGCCCCCTTTGCTAAATTTTTCATTTTTAGCAAAGCCCCTGATGCTATTAACCGGGTCAAACCAGTAGAAACAAGGAGACAGTTCAATAGACAATTTTGGCGTCATAACATATTGAACCATTGCTCCTACGGCAATGCTCATAAAATCTTTTTGTTGAGGCGCTTCATAGTTTTGATTAATCCCACTATGCACAATATCCAAACGCATATATTCCGAAGTTTTACCCATACCCGCATAAACGCCCGAATGCCATTTTTTCTCGACACGAAAGTCTCGTTCAAGCAATAGATAATAACTAAAGGAAGCCAAGTCTCCTTCCATTATTTGGGTACTATTGGCAAATGTTTGCTTACGTACGCTATTCAAGTACTGCATGCGTGCTATCCATGTCCATGCCGATTGTTCACGACTACGGTAACGTAAATCGAGATGTGTCGCAACAGGATTGCCATAACTAATCCATTCCGAACCTGCATCTTCTTCGATATAATTTTTACCACTTCCTCCTCCAAAACTGATAGACCATTGTTGTGCTTGGGTCACCAGTCCCAATAATAAGAAGCTGCAACTCATAAAATATTTTTTCATATACTATCTCTTTCTTTTATAGCCCGTTGGGGCAGGTGCAAAGTCACTTCTAAAACATTTATACGCACCGTTAGACACAAAATATGGGGTGCTGATGACCGAATATTCGGCAGAACTTGGAACATCGGCATTCGCTAGTTTAAATATTTTTGTTGAACCTTGCATATTACGGGGCACG
>CANJWF010000013.1 GCA_947478315.1 Sphingobacteriaceae bacterium
TACAATAATTTCTCTTCAAAAACAAGATAATTTATTGACAATCAAATGATTAAATAATGTTCGTTTTTAAATTTATTTTAATGCGTTTGCCCTGACTCATGCATGGCTCCGCAAGTTTTAATGGTGATGAAGAACCCATCACAACATTATCATCCTCCTTTGTGAGCGTATTGCTCATGGGTGTTTCATAAGATTTTTCATGTACCACAAAGGTACACGTTTTTAAAACATGTACCAAATTTTGTATTTTTGGTACATGTTTTTGTTTCATGCGACTTCTTGGTACACGTTATTTTTGTGGAGTTTTCAGGAGCACTATACGTTTAATAGCGTATGCTTTGTTGTCTATTAAGCTGTATGAAGATAGGTTAGTAGGTACGCAAAATTGATTGTTGTTCTGTTGTGGAATAATTAGCGTATTGTGCGTAATAGGATAATTATTCCACCAGTTTATTTAATTGACGATGTACCTTTTCAAACGAAAACTTTTGTAGCACTTCATTAAAAAGTTGTTTAATTTCCGCATGGCATATATTGCCGATGCTACCTTCGTGGGTATGGTGTAAGTTTTTAGGTGGTGTAAACTTTCCTGCCTCAATGGCGATTCCTACTTGTTTATAGGCTTCTCTAAAAGGCACTCCTTCTAATACCAATCGGTTTACCTCTTCTACGCTAAATAGATAATCGTATTTGGCATCCGATAAAATGTTGGTATTGAGTTTTATGTTGTTGAGCATGAGTGAGGCTAGTTCGATACAGTCGTTTACGGTTTTAAAAGCGGGAAATAGAGATTCTTTTAGCAATTGTAAATCGCGGTGATAACCCGAAGGGAGGTTGTTGGTCATCATCGTTAACTCATTGGGAATGCTCATTACGGCATTACATTTTCCTCTGATGAGTTCAAATACATCGGGGTTTTTTTTGTGAGGCATAATGCTCGACCCCGTGGTAAGTTCGTCTGGAAAACTGAAAAATCCAAAATTCTGTCCCATAAACAAGCACACATCTATACTGAGTTTCGCAAGTGTACCCGCTACCGAAGCCAAGGCTTGCGCCAAGCATCGTTCAGTTTTTCCCCGACTCATTTGTGCATATACCACATTGTAATTTAAAGTTTCAAACCCGAGTAATTCGGTTGTTAGGGTTCTGTTTAGCGGAAACGATGAACCGTAGCCAGCAGCAGAACCTAAGGGATTTTTGTTGCAGATGCGGTAAGCCGCTAATAGCATTTCTAAATCATCGACTAGGCTTTCGGCATAAGCTCCAAACCATAGCCCAAAGGAAGACGGCATGGCAATTTGCATGTGGGTGTAGCCAGGCATCAGCACGTGTTGGTGTTGTTCGCTTAGGGAGGAGAGTAGTTCAAAAAAATGAGTGATGTTTTGCGTTAAAATTTCAATTTCGTTTCTGAAAAACAGTTTTAAATCGACTAATACTTGGTCGTTACGTGAGCGTCCGCTATGAATTTTTTTACCTGCTTCTCCGATACGTTGGGTTAATAATAATTCTATTTGTGAGTGTATGTCTTCAACTTGTTCGTCTATCGTAAAATTTCCTGTTTCAATCTCTCTATAGATGTTTTTAAGTTCTTTTTCGATGCTTTTATATTCTTGTTCGGTCAATAAATGAATGCTGAATAACATATTGACATGGGCTAAAGAGCCCAAAACGTCGAATGGAGCTAATTGTATATCAAATTCACGATCTTTTCCGACAGTGAATTTTTCTACCAGCTGACTTACCTGTGTGTTTTTTTGCCAAAGTTTCATAAGAATCTGCGAATGTGTTGATATGGATAATTATAATGATAAGATTTGACGGAGTATTTTAATGTATATATCTATTCCTTCTTCAATTTCCGATAGGTAAATAAATTCATCGGCGGTGTGCGACCGAGCAGAATCGCCTGGTCCTAGTTTGAGGGAAGGTATGTTTAATAAGGCTTGGTCGGATGAAGTAGGAGATCCATAGGTGTTTCTTCCTAAAGCAATGCCTGCTTGCACTATAGGATGCTCGACAGGTATGGAAGATGATTTTAATCGTGTGGAACGGGGGTTTATATCGCTTGATACGTGTTGTTGTATGATGCTGAGTACCTCGTTGTGTGTGTAGGCATCTGTGATGCGTATATCTACCGTAAAGTGACATTGTTCGGGAACAACGTTGTGTTGGGTACCTGCTTGAATAACGGTTACATTCATGGTAGTGTCTCCCAAAGTGGGGGAGATTTTTGAAAATTTAAATGAACGAAACCATTCGATGTCTTTTAAGGCTTTATAAATGGCATTATCTCCTTCGTTGCGAGCGGCGTGTCCCGATTTACCATAAGCAATACAGTCCAATACGAGTAATCCTCTTTCCGAAATGGCTAAGTTCATTAACGTAGGTTCGCCTACAATAGCAAAATCGAGTGACCCTAATTCGGGAATAATAAGTTCGATGCCATTGTATCCCGATATTTCTTCTTCGGCGGTAGTGGCTAACACTACATTATAGTGTAAATTTTCTTGTCTATAAAAGTGTAAAAATGTGACTATTAAAGATACTAACGCACCTCCCGCGTCATTACTACCTAATCCGAAAAGTTTGCCTTCGTGTATGTCGGGTGTGAAAGGATTTCGTGTATAGGCCGCATTGGGTTTTACTGTGTCGTGGTGGGAATTTAATAAAATACTTGGTTTTTTAGGGTCGAAAAAGGCGTTGAATGCCCAAATATTGTTGTTTTTTCGGAAACTTTTAACGCCATGTTGATGTAAAAAATCTTCGATAATCGTTGCTGTTGCTGTTTCTTCTTTACTGATGGAAGGGGTTGCAATTAACTTTCTGAGCAATTCAATAGCTTGATTATACATGGTTTAATTCTGATTTTCGGTATACAATCCGCCTGCTTTTTCTGCCGAAGTTTTAATTCCTTTAATGAGTGCCGAACTAAATCCTTGGTGTTCCATTTCGTTTAGTCCTGCAATGGTGCAGCCTTTAGGAGAGGTTACTTTATCTATTTCTTGTTCGGGGTGGGAGTGTAATTTTAATAGCAAGTCGGCCGCACCTTTGGCTGTTTGTGCCGCCATTTCTAAGGCTTCGTGGGCGTGAAACCCAATTTCTGTGCCGCCTTGAGAAGCTGCACGTATGGCTCGAAGAAAGAAAGCAATACCACAAGCGCATAAGGCAGTAGCGGATGTCATCAGCTCTTCATTGATTTGAATGGTGATACCTACGGTGTTAAAAATGGTTTTTACTTGTTCAATTTGTGCTGCGGTGGCCTGATCGGAAGCGATACAAGTCATAGACGCACTAATGGCAATGGCGGTGTTCGGCATGGCACGAACTACTGCTACTTCTTGATTCAATTGTTTGCGAATATCTTGACAGCTTACACCCGATATGACCGAAATCATCAAATGCCTTTCTTTATCTATATAAGGGCTAATTTCGTGTAGTAATTTGTTTAGTTGTTGAGGTAAAACAGCTAAAACTAGTATAGTTGCATTTTTGACTGCCTCGGAGTTATCGTTGGTAACCTGAAAGCCTTCGGTCTTAAAATCAGTTAAGGCGTTTATATTTCTACGGGTTAGCGTAATCTGCGTAGCCATGTATTCGCCCGATTTAACTAAGCCTTTGGCTAAAGATAAGCCTATGTTTCCACTACCTAAAATGGCAATTCGTTCTGTATGATGGTTCATTGAATGAGTGAATTAAACGTTGCGCGCCAAATTTACACAATTAGTAGGCTGAGAAACTGTTTAAATGTTAAAACCTTTATCAAAAAGCTACACTTTAATAAAACGTATTTGTGTTAGTTTTTAGTCACAAAATAACCGCTGTAAACGAAACGTATTGAGTGAAAAATTTCGCAAAAAATTGAAATCGCTTCTTATTCTTCTGAAAAGGGCTAAATTTTGTTGAAATGTGAAATTAGCGTTGGTAGTAGAAAACTAATGATGCTTTTTGTAAGGTATTACTATTCAAATAAAAGCCCACTAAGGCAGGATTTGCGTTTTTGTCTAATCCTAGTTTAGCCGTTTTTAATGCATAAATAGTTACAGTATAGGCATGTTGTCCATGATTTTCGGGAGGGCATGGACCGCCATAACCTATTTTTCCAAAATCTGTTACGCTTTGGATGGCATTTAATGTTAATAAACTATTGTTAGGGTTACCGGCATCAGAAGCTAGTTCTGTTATATTTTTGGGGATATCAAAAACTACCCAATGCCACCATCCGCTACCTGTTGGCGCATCTTTGTCGTGAATAGTGATGGCGAAACTTTGCGTTTCTTTAGGGGCATTTTCCCAATACAGTTGTGGCGAAACATTTTGCCCATGGCAACCGAATCCGTTGAAAACTTGTTTCTCGGTTGCTTGTCCGCCTACATCTTTACTTTTTAAGGTAAAGGTTTGAGCTTGGATAAGTTGTGCTAGTAAAATAGCGGCGAATAGAAAAGTTATTTTTTTCATTTGAATATAATTTGATTTTTAATGGTCAAATGGAATGCCCAACCTATTATTCATTAGTGTTTTGTATTTCATGGTATTCATGAATGCAAAGCATTTATTCAGTTGTGTTTCCTTTTCGTATAAGGACTTCATGAACCTTCGGTGTCATCATCGGTTGGTGAGCGCTCGCTCATGGGCATTTCATCTGTTTAATTACTCAGTTGTGTTTGTTTTTGATGAACTTCATGCGTGCTTCGCAGGTTGTTTTTTAATGGTGATAATAGTAGATATAACATTTACGAAACTAAAAAAGTTATGGACTATTATTTTAAACCGTCATGGGGTATGTCCATCACTAAAATTTGTGTATTAGGAGAGGTGGCTGTTATTGAAATATGTTGGGTATCCCAAATACCTATACCATCTCGTTTATTTAGAACTTGTTCTTCAATATTTGCCGCACCTTCGATGATAAAAATATATACTCCATTACCTGGTTGTTTGATAGTATAATCGGCAGAAAAATCATTGTCAAACAAACCTACATAAAACCATGCGTCTTGATGAATCCATACACCGGCATCGTTGGCATTGGGAGAAAGAATTTGTTGTAATTGATTGCGTTGGTCGGCTATCGTAAGGCTTATTTGGTCGTAACGAGGGGTCACCTCTTTTTGCTTAGGAAACACCCATATTTGCAACAATTCGACATTTTCATGGTCACTATTATTGAATTCACTATGCATAATTCCTGTGCCAGCACTCATTACTTGCACATCTCCATACCGAATCACGCTACCGTTTCCCATGCTGTCTTCATGTTTGAGTTCTCCGTTTAGGGGAATAGTGATAATTTCCATGTTGTCGTGTGGGTGCATACCAAACCCCATTTTTGGAGCTACTGTGTCGTCGTTAAGTACACGTAGTACCCCAAAGTGCATTCTGTCGCGATTGTGATAGTTTGCAAAGCTAAAAGTATGGTAGGTATTGAGCCATCCGTGTTGCGCGTGTCCGCGTGTTTCGGCTGCATGTAAAATAGTTTTTGCCATAGCTGAGTATTAATTAAAATCAAATGAGGCTGCCTATACAGAACAGCCTCATTTTGGTTATTTAATGATTATTTTATTCGCAACAACAGGCTTGCTTTTTATCGCAAGTGCTTTTACATTGCGCACTATTTTTTTGATTGCATTGGCAGTCTTTATGTTGTGTGCAAGTGCTGTTTTTAGGGTTTTTATAGGCGAATGTAGCGACACCGACAACTAATAAAGTTGACAAGATGCCAAAGGTGATTGTTTTCATGATCTTCCATCATTTAAATATTGGATAATTAAGTTAATTTTTTAAAATAGGGTATAAAAATTAACTTAATTGAGGTGGATGCCAACAAGTAGATAGATAGTTTCCAAGCTTATAATGCTGTGTTTCGGATGTAAACGAAGGAGTGCTAAGAAATATACGTGTAAGTATTTGTTGTGGTTGGTTGAGAATCGTCGTACAACAATAGCAAGATTGTGCAATGCTACAAACGCCCTTAGAACAACAATCATGCGCCTGTTGTTTTGGATTAGCTGTTTTGTTGTTCATCGTCTTGCGCATACAACAACTCATTTTACAAAACATTTTCTTATTGGGAGATGTGCTAATTTTTGCCCAAGCAGAAAAACCTGTCAAACAACAGATGTATAAAGCTAATGTGAAGGCAATAGTTTTCATATTGTAAAAATATGAAAACTATTAAGCGTGTACCACTAACGTTGAATCTAAATTTTATCTTCGGGGCATAAAATGGCAGGATTTTGACTTAAAAGTAATTTGAATTTTATCGGGAGTTTTGTTGAAGTATAAAATTCAAATAAATCTAGGTTTTGTAAAGTAAATTTCACGATAGCATATCCAACGTAAGATAAAGAATCCTCTTGTAAAACAGTAAAATTAGCTAAAATCCTAAAAAGTATCCATTCATTTAATCTAAATTAACTACATCAATGAATATGAAATCCATCATTTTGTCGTTTTCAAGTGTTGTGCTTGTCTGTATGGTTTTTACAAGTGCAGTTGCCATTCAAAAGAAGAATTCCGATTCCAAAGCAATGTTTTTTGATAAGACCAGTATAGATGAGCGTTTTAAACCAGGGGATGATTTTTTCTTATACGCCAATGGAAATTGGATAAAAAAAACGGCTATTCCGCCTACAGAAGTTAGTTGGGGCTCTTTTAATATGTTACGCTACGAAAACCAGCAAAAATTGCGTAAGATATTGCAAGAGGTTTCGGCTACGCCAAACTCTAAAGGAAGTATTCACCAACAAGTCGGTGATTTGTATGCAGGAGGAATGGATACGTTAGCGATGGATAAATTAGGTTATACACCTATTGAACCGCTATTGGCATCGATTGATACACTCAAAAATTATAAGGCTTTGATTCGTTGGTGTGCAGACAGCTTTAAGGAAGGAGAAAGTTTTTTATTTGCGTTTAGTGTCGATCCTGATGATAAAATTAGCACTAAAAATGCAGTTAATTGTTATCAAACAGGGTTAGGGTTACCTAATCGAGATTATTATTTCAAAGAGGACTCTGCCACCCAACGTATCCGCACCGTCTATGTGCAATACATTACCAAACTTTTTACACTTATTGGGACAGCACCGCCTATTGCTTTAGAGCAAGCCAATCTTGTTCTGCGATTAGAAACTGAAATTGCCGCTTCTCATTTTACGCCGGTGGAATTACGTGACCCAATTAAAAACTACTATAAGTTTTCCGTTACTGAATTTAAAGAACAAGTGCCTAACCTAGATATAGATGAAGTGCTTGCTCGTATGTTCTTAAAAACCGATACATTAATTGTAAAACAGCCTAAATATTATACGGCGTTAAATGATTTATTGAAATCTAAATCGATAGAACTTTGGAAAAGTAAACTAAAATTTGAGCTTCTAAATGCCAACGCTTCCGTTTTAAGTAAAGAGTTTCGTGTCGCTTATTTTGAATTTTACGGTAAAACATTGAAAGGGCAAAAAAAGCCAAAAGAACGTTGGGAACAAATGGCGGAAACGGTTAATGCGAACCTGGGCGAACTACTGGGTCAACTTTATGTAAATCGTTATTTTAAACCCGAAGCCAAACAGCGCATGCTTACCTTGGTTAATAATCTGCAACAGGTTTACAAAGCACGTATTGAGCGGTTGGATTGGATGAGTGTCGAAACTAAACAGCGCGCCATTGCTAAATTGGAAACTTTTACTAAAAAAATCGGCTACCCCGATAAATGGAAAAGATATGTAGATGTAACCATACATCGAGATAGCTTCTATCGTAGTTTACAATCTATTGCTCGCCACGATTATCGGGAAATGGTAGATAAATTGGGAAAGCCTGTTGATAAAATGGAATGGTTCATGACCCCTTCTACGGTGAACGCTTACTACAACCCTAGTTTTAACGAAATTGTATTCCCCGCAGGTATTTTACAATTTCCATTTTTTGATTTTGAGGCCGACGATGCCATTAACTATGGTGCTATTGGAGCTGTAATTGGTCATGAAATGACACATGGTTTCGACGACCAAGGTCGTCAGTACGATAAGGATGGAAATTTACAAGATTGGTGGACGGCCGACGATGCCGAAAAATTCAATAAAAAAGCACAAGTGGTCGTTGACCAATATAATCAGTTTAGTGTACTAGATAATCAGCATGTGAATGGAAGCCTCACTTTAGGAGAAAACATTGCAGATATTGGCGGGTTGACTATTGCCTATGAGGCCTTTAAAAAAACAACTCAAGGGAAAAATAATCAACCTATAGACGGTTTAACACCCGACCAACGTTTCTTTTTATCCTTTGCTCAAGTGTGGCGCATTAAAATGAGTGATGAAATTATGCGCATGAGACTACTTTCCGACCCGCATTCGCCACCTATGTTTCGTGTTAATGGGACACTTTCAAACATGCCCGAATTTTATAAAGCCTTTGATATAAAGCCGAATGATAAAATGTATAGAATCGAAAGTGAGCGCGTAAAGATTTGGTAAAATAACAAGAGCCTATCTCGTTTATTTTGAAATAGGCTCTTGTTGTATAATTTGGAAATACAGATTAGTTTTTTGGAGTTTTTTCTTCCTTTTTATGTTTGTGATGAGTTTCCTTTTTGTTTTCTTCTTTTTTGGTTTCTTGAGCGAAAGAATTAGCGACAAAAGTAGCCATAGCTACAAATGCTAATGTGAACATTACTTTTTTCATTTTAATCTTTTTAGGTTGATTTAACAAATAAACACTTATCGAAGCGCTTCGATAGAGCGAACTTACATTTTCTCAAATAAAACCTTAAGATATAAATTGTTAAATATTGTTAATATAGTGTATGTGAACTTATATCGTGTTTACATATTATTATTCGAGTAGGGTTGATTCGATTTTTATTTCAAAATTCCGCATTTTTAGGTGTGCGAGGGAAAGGAATCACATCGCGGATGTTGGTCATGCCGGTAACGAATAATACCAAGCGTTCAAATCCTAGTCCGAAGCCTGCGTGGGGGGCGCTTCCGAAGCGGCGGGTGTCTATATACCAATTCATTTCTTCCATCGGCAGATTCATTTCTTTCATACGTTGTTCCAATAGGGTTAAGCGTTCTTCGCGCTGAGAACCACCCACAATTTCCCCTATGCCTGGAAATAAAATATCCATTGCTCGTACTGTTTTACCATCCTCATTTTGTCGCATGTAAAATGCTTTGATGTTTTTGGGGTAGTCAGTTAAGATAACGGGTTTTTTAAAATGCTTCTCTACTAAATAACGTTCATGTTCGGATTGTAGGTCTGCTCCCCATTCGTCTATCAAATATTTGAATTGTTTTTTCTGATTAGGTTTTGAATGCTTGAGTATGTCGATGGCTTCGGTATAGGTTAAGCGCTCGAATTCATTATTGAGACAAAAGTTGAGTTTGGCTACTAAATCTAATTCGCTACGTTCGTTTTGTGGTTTTTGCTTTTCTTCGTCTAGCAAGCGGGTTTTTAAAAATTCTAATTCTTCGCTGCAATGTATGAGTGCATGGTTAATAACATATTTGAGGAGTTCTTCTGCTAAGTCCATATTATCTTCTAAATCAGCAAAGGCCACTTCGGGTTCTATCATCCAAAACTCGGCTAAATGTCGGGAGGTGTTGGAGTTTTCTGCTCTAAAGGTAGGTCCGAAAGTGTATATTTCTCCCAATGCCATGGCTGCTAATTCGCCTTCTAGTTGTCCAGAAACGGTTAAATTAGTTTCTTTACCAAAAAAATCCTCTGAAAAATCTATTTTGCCATCAGCGGTTTTGGGTGGGTGGTGTAGGTCTAGGGTAGAAACGCGAAACATTTCGCCAGCGCCTTCACAATCCGAACCGGTAATGATGGGGGTATGTAGGTATACGAAGCCTTTGTCGTTAAAGAAGCGATGTACTGCATAGGCTAAGGCATGGCGCACTTTAAATACGGCGTTAAAGGTGTTGGTTCTAAATCGTAGATGCGCTATTTCACGCAAAAATTCTAAACTGTGTTTTTTAGGTTGTAGGGGATATTTTTCAGGGTCGCAGTCGCCTAATATTGCTATCTGTAGTGCTTTTATTTCTACCGTTTGTCCTTTACCTATAGAGGGTATCAATGTTCCTTCAATAGCCAATGCGGCTCCTGTCGTAATGCGTTTTAAGATGTCGTCATCTGTGTTTTCAAAATCTACTACCACTTGTAGGTTACCCATACAAGAACCATCGTTAAGTGAGATAAATTGGTTATTTCTAAAGGTTCTCACCCAACCTTTTATTAATACTGTTTGACCGTTAGGGGTAGTAGAAAAGATTTTCTTTATGGTACTTCGCTTCATAAATTGATATATTGTAAGTGGCAAATTTAGTAAAATAAAAGTTAGGCATATTTGAACATTACTTACATTTGAATTTAGTAATGTTCAATATAGTATGTGGTTGCAATTTTTGGAGTCTGTTCCTAGCGATTTTATTAAATTTTTCTTGGTTCTTTTATTCTCGTTGTTATTTGGTTTAGAGCAACAGCGTAGGCATTTGCTTGCTCAAGGCGGACATTTTGGTTCGTCTCGAACTTTTGCCCTCATTGGTATTTTAGGTTTTGTGTTATATGTCATTAGTCCCAAAGGAGATTATATACCATTTCTTTATGGAGGTTTGGTGGTGGCAGCTTTTTTTCTTATTAGCTATTGGTGGAAAATTAAAAATACGGGAGGCTATGGTTTGTCTTCTATTTTGGTTGGATTAATTACTTATTGTATTACACCAATGGTATATAATTTGCCCGCTTGGCTTACCTTGTTAATTGTTATCGGGGTGTTAATGGTCACAGAGATTAAAGAAAAATTATACTCCTTAACTGCCAAATTACACCAAGATGAATTTATTTCTTTAGCTAAGTTTTTAGCGATATCGGGGGTTATTTTACCCTTATTGCCTCATGAACCTATTTCTCAGTACATCAATATCTCTCCTTATAAATTTTGGTTAACGGTGGTAGTGGTTTCAGGTATTTCATATACGAGTTATTTAGTTAAAAAATTCATTTTCCCTAGCGCAGGTCCATTACTTACAGGAGTGTTAGGAGGTCTTTATAGTAGCACGGCAACTACGGTTATTTTAGCTCGAAAGAGTAAAGAGACCGTAAGTACCTATCAATATTCTGCAGCGGTTATTGTGGCTACCGCTATGATGTATTTGCGTATTTTGATTTTAGCTTTTATTTTTAATAAACAAATAGCTTTGTATCTATTGATACCTTTTGCGATATGTATGGTGGCTGCGTTGGGTTTTTCGTTCTTTTTTTATCGAAAAGGTAAGAATGAAAAAGTGGAGAGAAATAGCACATTAGATGAAAATAGTACGGCGAACCCGTTGGAATTTAAAACGGCTATTTTCTTTTCGGTTTTGTTTATCGCTTTTACTCTGATTACCCATTATGTGAAAATGCAATTTGGTGCAGTGGGCATTAGTCTAATGTCGTTCATTGTGGGGTTAACGGATATCGACCCGTTTATTTTAAGTATTTTCGAGGGTAAATGGGAGATTAGTCCTGCGGTGTTGGCGATAGCCACACTGAATGCAATAGCTAGTAATAATTGTATGAAATTTTTTTATGCGTTATCTTTAGGGGATAAGGCTATGAAAAAGAATCTGATCATTGGTTTTGGTGTATTAGTAGTTATTGGATTAATTTCAACGGCAGTGTTGAGTTGTGTGTAGCTAAGGTAGTTGAATAACAAAGAGTTTGATAATGTTGTGATACCTATTTACTACAAAGGGGAGAATCTAAAGATTCTCCCCTTTGTAGTAAATAGGATCTATAAACGAAATTATTTTAATACTTCGCTCACCAACTCTGCGGCTTCTTTTAATTGAATGGCTGAATATACTTTTAATCCCGAACCGTCAAACAGTTTTTTCGCTTCTTCGGCGTTGGTACCTTGTAAACGAACGATAATAGGAACAGGGATATTACCAATTTCTTTATAGGCATCGATAACGCCTTGTGCTACACGGTCGCAACGTACAATACCACCGAATATATTAATTAAGATGGCTTTTACGTTCGGGTCTTTTAAAATGATTCCGAATGCTGCTTTTACCGTTTGTGCGTTTGCTGTTCCACCTACATCTAAAAAGTTAGCAGGGTCTCCACCAGCTAATTTGATAATATCCATAGTAGCCATTGCTAATCCGGCACCGTTTACCATACAGCCAACATTACCATCTAACTTTACATAATTCAAATTAGATTTTCCTGCTTCAACTTCGGTAGGGTCTTCTTCAAACTCATCGCGCATGGCGGCAATTTCTGCATGACGAAATAGTCCATTGTCGTCCAAATTTACTTTCGCATCAACGGCCAATATTTTATTGTCGGATGTTTTTAAAACAGGGTTAATTTCGAATAAAGAAGCATCAATACTTTCGTATGCTTTGTAAAGAGACGTAACGAATTTAATCATTTCTTTGAACGCATCGCCCTCTAATCCCAAATTAAAAGCAATTTTACGAGCTTGAAATCCTTGTAGTCCTACTGTAGGGTCTATTTCTTCTTTGAATATTAGGTGAGGCGTTTTTTCTGCAACCTCTTCAATGTCCATACCTCCTTCGGTAGAATACATGATAATGTTACGTCCTGTAGAACGGTTCAACAAAACACTCATGTATAATTCTTTCGTTTCGGAAGCTCCGGGATAATAAACATCTTGTGCAACCAAAATTTTACGAACTAACTTACCTTCTGCACTAGTTTGCGGGGTCACTAATTGCATCCCTAATATTTGACCAGCACGTTCTTTTACCTCTTCTAAATTTTTAGCCAATTTAACACCACCACCTTTACCTCGACCACCTGCATGAATTTGAGCTTTAATTACCACCCAGTCAGAACCGAAATCTTCTTTCATTTTTTTTGCTGCCTCAACAGCTTGCTCAACAGTGTCTGCAACAATACCTTCTTGTATTCTAACACCGAAACTTTTTAGGATGGATTTACCTTGATATTCGTGAATGTTCATACGTTATTGATTTGGTTGTTTTGTTAAAAGTGAATTAGCTACGCCAATGGAGCGCGCGCAAAGCTACAATTTCCAACTAATTATTGAAAGAGACATTTTTTTTTTGTTTAATTGCGACCGATTTTAATTAGACATTATTCCGATTAAGACTTTATCGTAGTTGTTTCATTCTAAAAATTAGGTATACAGATTGCGGGTCAAGCCCGCAATGACATGGATAAAGACGTTAGCAAACGACTTCTAGATTATTAATCGGAATAATGTCTATTCATACTAATATTCATTACTTAAAAACATTACTTTGAAAAATACTTTTAAACAATTCTTTTTTACGATCAAAAGCATTGTTTCAACAACAATTTTAGCAGCTTTGCTCTTAACTGTAAGCGCTTGCAAGAAGGAAGATTCGTCAATCACGAATGTAGCTGCAACACCCGCTGATCAGACGGTTATTTTTGAAACTATTCCTGGCGCCTCTTCTGCACAAACAGTTCCTCAAGGATCTTACGCTGTTCCTCCTGCCACACCCATCCGTACAGGTTTTGTCTTTGCTGGGTGGTATACTGATCAAAGCTTCACTACCTTATATAGTTTTTCCAGTATAGTGAATACAAATTTACATTTATATGCTAAATGGCTTCCACTAGACGATCCTTCCCTATCGTCTGATTTTATAAATTTAGCAGGTGTTTTATATCTAAAATCAAGTGCTTATTCAAAAACCACGCTGGTTGTGCCAGATTTAGTGAATGATCAAGCAGTCACTTCTATCTCTCCAAATTGTTTTCGGAAATGTGCCGCCTTAACCACTGTGGTGTTGCCTAATACGATTGCGACCATTGGAGCTTCTGCCTTTGAGGGTTGTAGTTTGTTAACAAGCGTTAGTTTACCTAATTCCGTTACTTCTATAGGCGCGGGTGCTTTTAAAGATTGTCTAGCTTTGGTTACGATTAACTTACCCGATAACTTAAATTTTACCACCATCAATAGTGTGGTATTTCAAAACTGTGCCCAATTAAAACGGATTATTTTTTCTAAAACAATAACCTCTATTGGATCTTCTGCCTTTGAGAACTGTGTGATGTTAGATAAAGTACAATTGCCTGATGCATTAACCACATTGAATGCAGGCGTATTTAGAAATTGCATCGCTTTACAATCCATTAGTGTGTCCGTTGCTTTAAATGCTATCGCCGTTTCTACTTTTGAAAACTGCGCCGCATTAACAGCTTTAGATTTAGGCAATACGCAACTAACCACTTTACCCGTCGGAGTATTTCGTAACCTTAGTGCCCTTTCTTTCATTGGCTTACCGTCGTCATTGACATCCATAGGAGCTTCGGTTTTTGAAGGTTGTACAGCATACGGCTATCGATTTACGTACTACCCAAGTGACGGCTTTGCCAGGTGGTCTATTTAAAGGATTGACGAATTTAACCTCAGTGAAATTGCCTGCGTCGTTAACGACCATCAACGCTTCGGTTTTTGAAGGTTGTACAGCACTTACGGCTATCGATTTACGTACTACCCAAGTGACGGCTTTGCCAGGTGGTCTATTTAAAGGATTGACGAATTTGACCACCGTTCAATTGCCTGCGTCGTTAACGACCATCAACGCTTCGGTTTTTGAAGGTTGTACAGCACTTACGGCTATCGATTTACGTA
>CANJWF010000014.1 GCA_947478315.1 Sphingobacteriaceae bacterium
AAGCCCCTTTGGGAGTTTATTCTGTGTTGGGTAATCATGATTACGGAGATTATAGTTCATGGCCCTCTTTGGCAGATAAGAGAAAAAATTTACAAGATTTGATAGATACACACAAAAATATGGGATGGCAATTGTTGATGAATGAGCATAAACGCATTCGTATTAACCATTCAGAAATAGCCATTGTGGGGATAGAGAATTGGGGTACCGGACGTTTTCCTAAGTACGGCAGGTTGAATAAAGCGTTAGAGAATACGGATGATGTGCCTGTAAAGTTATTATTGTCTCATGACCCATCTCATTGGAGAGCACAGGTAATTCCTGAATATCCTCAGATTGATGCCATGTTTGCTGGACATACGCATGGGATGCAGATGGGGATACAATGGGGTAATTTTCAAATGAGTCCTGCTTCTCTAATCTATAAAGAATGGTCGGGTTTGTACCAAGAACAACATCAACAGTTATATGTCAATGTGGGGTTTGGATTTTTAGGTCTTCCAGGACGCTTAGGCATTTTACCAGAGATTACCATTTTTGAACTAAAAAAAGGAACGTCTTTTGTAAATGGATAACGGAATAAACTTCATCCTAAAATGATACTTATACCGAGTTTATATCGTGCTGTATTGAATGCTACCTTGCAAACTATTGTAGGATGAAACTGCCATGTAGTGTCTCGACACAAAGGAGCATGAAAAAGAACTTGGCGGTTCCATTTGGCTATTCAAAAACAATTTATTTTCAGATGAAAGTGGTTGATTTTTTTTTGTTCAGTAATATATTTATTGCATTAGGTGCTTCTGCTCAAACGTTGCTAACCTATCAGTTATTGCAAAAAAAATGTTCTATTTCGGTGATAATATTTGTGTTTTTGTCAACCTTAATAACTTATAATTTTTATTATCTCAATCATAGGCCCGTTAAATTGCCTCATTCCAATAAGTTAACATGGCTTACTAATAATTATACACTGTTTTGCGCAATATCGCTGCTAGCATTAGTTTCGTTGCCTTGTTTATTTTTTCTTTTATCGACTTCACAAAAAACTATTATTTCCATTTTGGGATTATTAGTGTGGTTTTATTACCATCCATTTCCTTATTGTAAATATTCCTTACGAACCCTAATAGGATTCAAAATAGGGGTTATTGGATTTGTTTGGACATCTGTAATTACGTTGCTCCCAGCTATGGAAGTAGTACTAGATCAAATTACTCTCAAGAAATTATCGATTCATTACGCACAACAATATTTGTTTATTGTCGCTATAACTATTCCTTTCGACTATAGAGATGTAGTATATGATATTAAAGAAGGCATAAAGACATTTCCCGTAATTTTTGGGAAGCAAGTAGCAAAAGTACTTGCACTATGTTTATGTTCCGTTTCTGTAGGATTATATTTATGGAAGCATCATCATCTGATAACGATATTGACGGCTGTTGTTTTGTGGATAATTACCTTAGGCGTTTTATGGAATGTCTCTGAAGATAAAGACGATTATTATTATTTTGGAGTAATAGATGGGTTGTTATTATTGCAATTAATAACAATAATAGGAAGGTAAAGTAGCGATTACAGAAATACGGTCAACCAAATGAGAAACAAAATTTATAGCTGACCGTATTTTAGTATGAATGGGTAGTAGATTACCACATGACAAATTTGTTGTTGTTGACATATTGCTCTACTTTGTCGGCATTAGTTAACAACACAATCATATCTACAAAAGGAATAACTCCGCAGGCGCCACCGCAAGTTAAGGGATATAATATCCACGTTCCTGTGCTTGCACCAAGATATATACGGTGAATACCCCAACCGCCTAAAAACCAAGCTAACGCAGCCCCAACGTAAGGATTTTTTGCGGACTCAACAGCCATAGGAGACGCCGTAATAGGAAGTTCGCTACTGATGCTGTTATCATTGGAAAAATCTACAGTTTTAGCTTCGTTAAAAGCAGCTTCAATTTTCGCATCGTTAATTACGTATGCATTGGTGGTAGAGGCTTTCGACACAGCGACGCTCACTACCATTAGTAACATGATTAAACTTTTCTTCATTGTTGTTGATTTTAATTTTGTTCGCTAATATCTATTAAATATGCTACAAAATAAAAAAAAAAGACAAATTTATTGAGACGTCCATTTTAATAGAGTTTCGTTTATCTGTTTGTTAAATTTGTAGCTGATTTTTTTATTGTAGTTTTCTGCTAATGTTTGAGCTCTTATGATGCTGCCTTGGTACAGCATACTATATCCTCCTATGCCAACCAATGCTGCACTAATATAATTACCAAGTAGGACTTCATATAATCCATAACCGATAAATCCCCATTGTAAAACGGTATTGAGTATACCTTCCCCATAGTTTCCTCCATAAAATAGACCAATGGGTGTTAAAGGTAGCCATGTTGCTAATATTTTTGCTTTTTCTGGATCTTTTAGTTTAGGTATGTGTGCGTAGGGTGTGTGTGTTAACGTTTGATTATCTGTTCGGAGGGAAATTCTTTCGTAGCATATTCGAGCATTTTCCCATTCGTGTAATTCATTCAATACAAAAATTTTAGTAATGATAAAGTTTTTATTAGACACCGAATCGGGACATTGTTGTTCTAATAGTTGAGTGTAAAATTTAGAGTCTTCTAGTTGATTGTCCAAAAAAGAACAAACAATAGCTTGCATATAAGCATCGAATTTGAACGAATCTGGGATTGTTTGTGCAATATATTTTTCAATGAGTAGCTTGGCATCTGTGTATCGTTTGAGTTTTTTGTAACAGGTAATTTTTTTGAATATCGCATACCATTGTGTACTGTCATTGCTCATTTCATAAATGATACGCTCGTATTCGATGGCTGCTTGTCCGTATTGTTGGGCATTAAATAAGCTGTCTGCAAGATGGTGTTTGACTTCCCCTTTAATTAAATATGGACAACAAAGCAATATGTATATCAATAAGTACCTTGTTTTTAATTTCACGATCATGTTCACGTTTTTTATTTTTTACGGTCATAAAACTTCCCCAAATATTTCCGATGTGAAAAATGGAAAAAGTGCTCATCCAAAAATATGATTGTATGTTATTCAATCCTCTGTTTGATATAGATTCGTAGCTTAATGCTCCTAAGGCAAAAAGAGAAAGAAATGTTCCTAAGCCTTGTTTAGGGTTACCTGCATAGGCACGCCCTAAGCCAGGTATAAGTGCAGATAGCACTCCTGCGGTATATGGATTTTTAATTTTGTAGTTTAATGCTTCCGTTTTGTAACCGATTAAATTTCTTTCAACGCTTTCAAGTTCATGAAAAGGGCTATTGTAAGGTATTTGATTCAGTATACTAGTGTCTCGTTCTATAATGGCTATCCCAGATTTGAATATTTGTTGTACTTCTTGTGCAATGACAATGTTGCTTTTGAAATTTGCTAAAGATTGCTTTGCAATGTTGTATTGTTCTAAACCAGCTCTATTTAATACAGAAAAAAAAACTGATTTGGCATATAAATTAGATTTATCTGTTACTTTTTCTAAAAAAATAGCTGAAGAATCTAATTGTTTAAGTTTATAAAAACTCCAACCTTTAAAATAATTTAAGGAGTCTCTCTCCATTTTAGAGAATTGATTATAAGGTAGATAATTGTATAATGCGATGGCATCTTTGTAATCTTCATTATTGATTAGATGGTACATAAAAGAAACATCATTATGTTGACGATTGTATGGTTGTTGTCCCAATGAGAAGAAACTACAACATAGGGATAGTACGAGTATGATAACAAATTTCGAAAAAATGGTTAGACGCATATAAATGTTAAATAGGGTTTATTGCAAATGAAACACCCATGAGCAATACGCTCACAAAGGAGGATGATAATGTTGTTAGGAGTTCTTGCACCATTAAAAAACAAATCATGTTCAAATGAAAATTATTGGTATTTACTCGGAAAATCGTCAATTAAACCATTATCAGTACGGATATCGTAGTGATAAACATCGAGGATGCTTAATTTATTACAACGTAAAATCCTATCGGATGCCATGATGATACCTTTGAAAAATCCGAATTGAATAATGCTTTTTTTTGCAAAATTCGAACAAGTGATTTCATAAGGACATGACCGTGATAATTGAGGAGATAAAATGTTTTGATAGGTCCACATTAATCCTATTAAACTTAAACTAATAGGGTTGTATTTAGCTATCTTGTTAGAAGTTGTCGATATGATTTTTTGATCGTTAATATTACTTTTATAGTAGCGACCAACATCTTCGTTAGCCGCTGATTGATTGCTCATCAGTTTTAAATCTGAATAGATTGACGTTTGTTGAGCTAATGTGTTATAGTAGGATATACACAATAAAATAAAAAATAGGGTAAATTTATTTTTGCGTTTTTGCATGAGGAGGGATTTTGAAGTCGAAATATGGCTTATCGGCATTGTTGTTAATTCTAATGTCGTTGTATTCCGTTTTTGTAATTATTGAGTCCCCCTCTAGGTAAGAGATGTTCGTTAATACGGATGGTAATCGAAAATTTGCACTTATACTATGGTAGTTCGAATAATAGGTTTTTTCTATAATTTTTCCATTAACGATATATGACAGATATATAGGGTTATTGTCTTTGAGAACTAATTCTGCTTCGATATGCAGATTATTATTATTTGTTTTTTGAGTCATTTCCCATTTACTTATCAATAGTTCCTGCTCTATTCTACTATCTGTCATTTTAAACCCATTTGTTTTAAGTCCCATATCTATAGTTTTTCGCATGAAGAAATAAAACAAAGGATTGGTTTCGGCAGCGGTAATTTTTTTTTGCGACCTTGTTACGGAGTTAGTTGAGGGATCGTAAATTTCACTTTCTCCAACTATATTGGTAAGGATAAACAATTCTTTTGGTTTTAAAATTCTAGTAATAATATTACCGTTGGAGTAATAATAACGACCTGAATTTGATGTTTTAGTGCCTCTAAAAAGTTTTTTTGAAAAAAAAGAAAAACTGATGTTATCAAGTCCAAATGTTAGGCTATGATAAGCTAGTATAATAACGAATAAAATAAATTTTTTCATGAGAGGGGAGACCTTAATAAATACCTCTAAGTAATCTATTCCAACGAATTTTATTGAAAAAAGAACCATTTTTATCCCACGACATCCATACAAAGAGGGCTTTACCCACTATGTGGTCTTCGGGAACAAACCCCCAAAAACGAGAATCAAGAGAATTATGTCTGTTGTCGCCCATCATCCAATAATAGTTCATTTTAAAGGTATAGTAGTTTGTTTTTTTATCATTAATAAAAACATCGCCATTTTCAGCAATGGCTAATTTGTTGCCTTCATAAATCTCTATTGCTCTTTTGTAAATAGGCACAGAAATACTATCAAGCCTAATTTTCATCCCTTGCTTGGGGATAATGATAGCACCAAAATTATCTTCATTCCATCGAAATTTCGGATGATGAGGAAATACGTCTACATTGGCTTCTCCTTTTGGTCGATTAATGGCTTCAATTTTTACGACATTGTTAAATGATTTAACTTTTTCTATGTCAGCTTTGGGCATATTAAAAATAAAATCGTATTCCCCAATTCTTTCACCTTCTATTCGCATATCCTGCACTACTTTTGTGTTAAAATCGCTTCCGTCAGTTTTTATGAAATAGGTAGTTTCACTATTAATGGGTGCTTCTGAAGGTTTTCCATTCACGTACAATAAGCGATTGATAATTTTGATGGTATCGCCTGCAATAGCAACACATCTTTTGATGAAATTTTCTCGTTTGTCAACGGGATGATACAGAGGAGAGTCGGCCTCCATCGGAAAATTGAAAACTACCACATCGTTGCGTTTAATATGCGTTATGCCAGGCAATCTGTGATAGTCCCATTGTAGTCCTTTCCAGTAAGACTTTCCACCGATGAGTGGCATGCTATTGTGCACAAAGGGAAAAGCAATCGGTGTCATGGGCGTTCTTGACCCGTAGCTATATTTGCTAACGAACAAAAAATCGCCTATTAACAACGTTTTTTCCATTGATCCAGTTGGAATCACATAGGGTTCTAGTACTAATCCTCGGATGAGGGAAGCTGCAACTGTGGCAAATACAATGGCATCTACCCATTCTCGTAAAGGCGACTTCTTTTTTTTATCCGTTGATTTTTTTTGCCAAAATTTCCAATTCATGATTATACTCAATTATGAGAAGTAAAAGGTGAAATTAAAAGTAACAACTATCGCTGTCGATAAATTGCTCAGAAATTATAATTTTTAAAACGTAAACATATCTTTTACTGAATAAAATCCTTTTTTGTCTTTTATCCATTCAGCCGCAATAACGGCTCCTTTCGCAAATCCTTCTCTATTTTTAGCAGTGTGTTTGAGTTCAATTTCATCAATAGTCGATTGGTAACGAACAATATGTGTGCCTGGAACTTCCCCTTCTCTATAAGAGAGAATAGGTATCTCATCCGTAGTGTTAGGGATGGTATTAGCATGATGGTGTTGCACCGTGTTTTTCCATGATTGTTTGTAGGGGAGGGCCTTAATAAGGTCTTCCGCAATGGTTATTGCAGTACCACTGGGAGAGTCTAATTTTTGAGTATGATGTATTTCTTCTACAATTACATCGTAATCTGTGCCATATTTTCCCATTACCTTTGCAAGGTAGCTGTTAAATCCAAAAAATAAATTGACGCCGATACTGAAATTAGACCCGTAAATGATAGTTCCGTTATATTCCCTACATTGTTGTTGAATGTTCTCTAATTGATTATACCATCCTGTTGTTCCAATAACGATGGGTACTTGAGCTTTCAAGCAAAGAGCAATGTTGTTTAAAACAGCTTTTGGAGTGCTAAATTCTATGGCTACATCAGCTTTTTTAAGATTATTTTCAGTCAACTCCATCAAATTGCTTTCATCAATTTTTAAAACAATTTCATGTTGATTATCTAAGGCAAATTTTTCAATCATTTTGCCCATTTTTCCGTATCCCAAAAGTGCAATTTTCATCTGTTAATTAATTCATTAGTGTTTGTTTCTCAATGGTATTCATGCGTGCTTCGCAAGTTGTTTTTCAATGGTGATGAAGAACTCATAACAACATTATCATCCTCCTTTGTGAGCGTATCGCTCATGGGTGTTTCATTTGAATATAATTTGATTTTTAATGGTCAAATGGAATGCCCAAACGTATTCATCAACGGTTTGTGAGCAATCGCTCATGGGCATTTCATTAGAATATAATTTTATTTAACTCCTTATTATATCAGTGTTTGTTCAATTTCTATTTACTTGCGAGCGTGTTGTTGTGTAACGTACTGTTGCTCCTCTACCTATCTATAAAATCATGAATCAATGTATTTTTTCATTTTTCATGTTTAATTTTAGCGATAATCCTACGTATGGGTTTGAGGCATAAACTGAGTTAGTGCCGTATAAAGAACCGAAATCGGGCGTTATTCGCAGGCTCAAATCGTCCCCAATGTCAAATTGGAAGAATTTTGCATCAACATAGGCATCAATGATATTAATACCCCAAAATGCAACCATTGATAGAATAGTTAAATCTCTATTGCGACGATAAAAATCTTTTACAGCGATGATGCCAGCATCGGAGGCATTTTTATAGTCGGGGTTGCCTGGTTTACCCTCTTCGCGTAATTGTGCTTCTGTTAAAAATTCTTTGTAGTAATTATTGTTGAAATTGTATATCCAAATAAGCGAAGCAACTCCGCCATATACTAGCGGAAGTTTCCACCATCGTTTATTATATATTTGTCCCCAACCAGGTAGTATGGCAGAGCGTAGTGCAGCTTTTGATGGAGAATGTAGTGTTTTGGGAGATAGACGGATAGCATTACCGTTATTATTGGATAATTGTTGTGAATAAATACTTTTTGAAAAAAATAAAATGGCTACAACCGTCCCAAATAATATGCGAGAAAATTTCATTAGAATAAAATTATTCGTTCGTGTTTATTTCTTATGGAACTCATGCATCTTCGGTGTTATCTCGGTTGCTAAGTGCTCGCTCATGGTCATTGCATAAGGGGGAATTTAGAGGTACCTACTCTTCTCCAATAATTTCTAATATGCGTACCAAATCTTCGTTAGACAAGAAAGGTATGTTTATATACCCCTTACCGTTGGCTTGTAATTTTAATTCGACCTTATTACCTATTTTGGAGGTCAGATTGTCTGCTATTTTTTTGAAATAAATATCGTTTGTGGGTTTTGTATTTTCCTGTGTCTGTTTATGTTTTTTGGGTAATTGTAGTTCGCGTACTATATCCTCTACTTTTCGAACTGAAAGGTCATTTTTTAAGATTTCGTTTAAAACAAATAATTGCTGGTCAACGTTGTCTATATTAATGATAGCTCTTGCATGCCCCATTGCTATTTTTTGATCTCGAATGGCAGCTTGTATAGTAGGGGGGAGTTTTAGCAATCGTAAATAATTGGTAACTGTTGAACGATTTTTGCTTACGCGTTCTCCTAACTCTTCTTGCTTAAGGCTACATTCTTCAATCATACGTTGAAAACTTAATGCAATCTCTATTGCATTCAAATTTTCGCGTTGTATGTTTTCTATCAACGCCATTTCCAACATTTGTTGGTCGTTTGCCAAGCGAATATAGGCAGGTATTTCAACCAAACCTGCTAAGGTAGCTGCTCTTAATCTTCTTTCTCCTGAAATAAGCTGATAGCGATTGTTATCGACTTTTCTTACAGTAATAGGTTGTATAAGTCCCTGTATTTGAATAGAATCTGCTAATTCGTGCAACGCTTCTTGCTCGAAATCTGTTCGGGGTTGATAGGGGTTTACCTCTATTTCGGCAATTGAAATGGCATTGATAGCCCCTACGTTCGTCGAATAATTGATAGGAGATTCGTTACTTTTTCTAGTGGTATCTATCGAGTCATTCAATAACGCGCTAAGTCCCTTACCTAATCCAATTTTTTGATGCGGTTTGCTCATCATGCTTCACTTTTTTCGATATTATTAACTGGATTCTCTCGAACTAAATTATTTTTCTTGACAATTTCTCGCGCTAAATTTAAATAATTGATAGCCCCTTTGCTACTTGCGTCATGCATGATAACCGAAACACCGAAACTTGGTGCTTCACTTAATCGAGTGTTTCTTTGTATGATAGTTTCAAATACCAAATCCTGAAAATGATTTTTCACCTCTTCAACCACTTGGTTCGATAGTCTTAATCGTACATCATACATGGTAAGCAAAATACCTTCGATTTGTAGTGTCGTATTTAACCTTGTTTGTACAATTTTAATGGTATTTAATAATTTTCCCAATCCTTCTAATGCAAAATATTCGCATTGAACAGGAATAATAACTGAATTAGCAGCAGTTAACGCGTTGATAGTGATGAGACCTAAGGAGGGAGAGCAGTCAATAATAATGAAATCGTAATCGTCCCGTACAGTATCTAACACCTTCTTCATTTTGTACTCTCGGTCGGGTATATTAATCATTTCTATTTCGGCACCAACCAAATCGATATGTGCAGGCAACAAATCTAAATTGGGGGTTTCCGTATGAAGAATAGCTTGTTTGGGAGCTGTTTCGTTGATGATGCACTCGTAAATGCTTTGTGTAACATTTCTAGGATCGAAACCCAAGCCAGAAGTAGAATTAGCTTGAGGGTCTGCGTCAACCAACAACGTTTTATATTCTAAAACGGCTAAACTTGCAGCTAAGTTAATAGAAGTGGTTGTTTTACCTACTCCTCCTTTTTGGTTGGCTATGGCAATTATTTTACTCATATAAATTTATCTCAGATAAAATAAGTAGGTGTGATGGTTATACTTGCAACTCGGTATTATAAGTACATTTGCATGCTGAAATACCACGGCAAAAATCAGCTTGCTAAGATACAAACTTTACTAGATGTAATAACGCTTTATTTTGTTTGTTATGAACATAGAAGAATTATGGAATGCTGACAAATCAGCAACAATACAGCCCCCTCAGTCGGTTTCCCCTTTGGTAAGTTTGGGGAACGATTTAAAGTTTTATAGTGAATCTCTAAAAGAGGTTGCTATGGAAATTATAGAATCGGGATTATCTTCTTTTCCTGTTTTTATTGCTCATCAACATCAGTTGAATTTTGGTGAATTATTATTCGATAGACACGAATTAGCTACCGATTGGTCGGTACATGCGAGTTGTTTGGAGAATTTAGTGGACACTAAATTGATTACAGAGGCAAGAATGGAAAAATTTAAAGATGTGTATAAAAATCCCTATCAATTCGTTTGCGTTCTTGTGGTTGTGCCAGAGGGAGCCAATTTTGTTTTTTTTCCTTATAGTGATTGAAAAGGATATAAAATGTTCATTGCAATCACTGAAGAAAATAATTAGTTTTGCCCCGCATTGAAAAAAACAGTTTCCATATTATTACTTGTTGCGCTAGCATCTCAGTTTTTCTATCAGCTTGATTTTTACGCCTATTTCAAGCTGAATGAGGATTATATCGCCAATAATCTTTGTGAAAATAGAAATAAGCCCGAGTTGAGATGTCATGGAAAGTGTTTCTTGATAAAAAAAATTAAAGAAGCGCATCAAAAACAAGAGAAGCAGGATATTAAAAATAAGGAAATAGTCTTTGTTATCAATCAAAACTATTTCAGCGTGTGTTGTTGCCCAGTGCTACCAGTCAATAAAAAAATATCGCATAGCATTACGCTTTATCAATCTCCTTTTCACGCTATCGTTGCCCCTCCTCCAGATGTGTTAATCTACATGTAGAAACTGTTTAAATTTCGAAAATCTTTGTCGAAGTCAAAGGTTGGCATTAGTTGACGTTGCTTGCGAAAAATTTTTCATCTATGAGAATTTAAACACGTTCTTAAACTTCAGAAATTACATCATTTTTCATAAAACTCCTTTTCACCATGTTGAGAATGTTATTGTTCGTGGCGTTGTGTTCCATTGCTACGTACGCACAGTGCTGCAATGCCTGTGGTTGTGGAGCGGCTGGGAGTACCAGCTTTGGCGTGTTACCCTTATCGGATAAGCACTTTATCGGAATCCGAAACTATTTTAGGAGTAGCAATACACACGATGCCAGTGCTCCCCAAAACGATTCGAAAGAATATTTTAGCACCATAGACGTACTCATTCGTTATTACCCTATTCGTTTCTTACAGTTGGTAGCAGTATTACCTTATCAAATTACCCAACAAACAGGAGGTAGTAACGTGAGCGTGAATGGATGGGGAGATGCAAGTGCGCTTGTTAATTATCAGTTGTTAGGAAAAAGACCTATTGGTGCGTGGATTAATAATGTTTGGCTAGGAGTAGGGATGAAGTTTCCTACTGGTAGCTACGATTTGATTCAGAACAGAAGTACGCTTTCTCCTTATCTGCAACCAGGAACAGGTACCTACGATTATCTTTTTAATGCAATGCATGCTTTGAAATACAAAAATTGGGGATGGAATACTACCGTGCTCTACAAGGTAAACGAAGAGAATAAAGCTACTCGCTACCAATTTGGGAATAATTGGGTGCTTAGCTCGAGTATATACCATCGGTTCGAACTTAAAAAGATAATTATGCTACCTAACATCAATTTTAGTTATCAAAATGATGCTAAGGATAAAAACTATACTGTAGAAGAGGCGCAAACGGGAGGTCAAACCTCGTGTATCGGGGTGGGAACTGAATTATTTATTAATCAATTCAATGTCGGACTTACTATTTCTGAACCTATTAACGATACACACGCTATTGACATGGTGAAAAGTAATACTAGATTTTTACTAACTACTATTTTTAATTTTTAAAATTATGAACAACACATTTTTAAAATACATAGGCATTGCATTATTAACGAGTCTTTTAATGTTAAACGCTTGTAAAAAAGACGACAATACAATAACAAATACTGCGTCAACAACGACAAACAATGGATCTTTACTACTCGAATTCGATCACAAAGTAGGAACAGCAGCTTTAGTATTTAATCAAACTTATACGCTGAATAACGCACAGGTGAGTATCAATAAAATGCAATATTATGTGAGTAATGTGGTACTAACCAAATCGGATGGAAGTACCTATACGGTTACCAAAGAGCAAAGCTATTTTTTTGTAAAACACCTAGATGGCAGTAAAGGAACTGTTACCCTAACTAATTTGCCAATAGCAGATTATACCTCGGTGAGTTTTGTGTTGGGTATAGACAGAGAAAAGTCATTGACATTGTCAGGTACTACCCAATCGGGGGTATTAGATAATGCAAGCTATCCTGGTTCTGAAATGACGTGGAATTGGAATTCGGGATATATTTTTGTTAAGATGGAAGGGAATGTAGCTACCACAACCACTGCAAAAGCCTTTCAGCGCCACATTGGGTTATATGGCGGGCAAAGTGGTACAGATATTAACAATATCAAGATTATTAAACTCGATTTGAAAAATTCCAGTAATGTGGTAACCCCAGCTAAAGTTAGCACAACTGTAACACCTAAAATTCATCTATTTGTAGATGTTACAAAAATGTTTACAGATAATTATTATCCCGACCAAATACTATCCATCATGTCAGGTGCTAATTCCAAGGCTGTAGCCGATGCTTATGTGAATATGTTTGTCGTTGATCATGTGCACAATTAATTGACAAAAAAACGAGGCTTTTAGGAGATTTAAAATCTCCTAAAAGCCTTATAAGCCTATCGCATACACAGAAAGAATTATCTCTAACATTAAACCTGACTTAAATCAAAAGTTTTTTAACCCTGATGCAGCATTCCCAAATGCTATAAAAAATGGGATTTACTTTGATATAAAAAAGCGTACAACAATGAAAAGACAAATTATATTACTCCTGTTTTGTCTGTATGTGGTGATTATACAAGGATGTAAAAAACAAGCTGAAGTAGCCAATTCTGTCGTCAGTAACGACATTTCATTTGAAAATCCAAGTTATTTTCCTACTACAACCACTTATGATTTTCAACAAAATCCGGTTAATACAGCAACTTTTGAATTAGGTAAAGCATTATTTTATGATGGAATATTGAGCAGAAATGGAAAAATTAGTTGCGGCAGTTGTCATTTGCAAGCACAAGCCTTTGTTCAAGTAGACCACGCATTTAGTCATGGCATCGACGATCATTTAACTGCACGTAACACACCTGCCTTACAAAATTTGGCATGGAGTCCGTACTTTTTTTGGGTAGGAGGTGTACCCTCTTTATATAGAACTTCTATGTCTCCCTTGGAAAACCCACTAGAAATGGATGAAAAAATAGCCAACGTATTAGTTAAACTTAAAAATCACCCAAATTATCCCAGTAGATTTGCAAAAGCATTTGGCGATACTGCCATCACTCAAGATAGATTTTTAAAAGCTTTAGCCCAATTTATGGTGATGTTAGTTTCTGCTAATAGTAAATACGACCAAGTTGTTTATAAAAAAAACATATCCTTTACGCAAGATGAACAAGATGGGTATAGCCTATTTCAACAAAAATGCGTTAACTGTCATCCTGAACCGCTATTTACTGACCATAAATTTAGAAATAATGGTATACAAAATGAGCCTTTTGCCGATATTGGAAGAGCAGAAGCATCTGCCGTAGAACCTAGAGATGTAGGCTTATTTAAAACACCTTCTTTACGCAACGTGGCTTTAACTTATCCTTACATGCACAATGGGAGCATTACTACCTTAGAAAAAGTGATAGAACATTATAATTCAGGAGTAATTAATAGTTCAACGCTCGATGTTGAATTTAAAAAACAAATTCCTGTGGGTATTCGCATTAACGCGGAAGAAAAACGAAAATTAGTCGCTTTTTTAAATACACTTACCGACGATACGTTTATACGGGATAAAAGATTTTCGGAATAATGTATAGAATGTAGTAAGGTTCAGTAAATGATAGTTAGAGAACCAGCGTATAGATTGTTTTTTGCCGACTTTGATTTAATTATATAATAATAAGTACCTATTGGTAATAATTTATTGTTGTATTTACCATCCCAAGGCATAAGATAACCTTTGGAATGAAATACTTCTTCCCCGTAGCGATTAAATACTGACACTTCGCAATCTTGGTAAGCTAAATTAGCTTGAATAAAATCAATTTCCCACAAATCATTCATCCCATCTCCATTGGGAGAAAACGTATTTTTAGGATTTAAAATTCCTCCGTTAATTAAAATATCAAATGATTGTTGTCCTCTACAATCATTGTTATCTACTATATCAACCGTATAAATAATTGGATTTTTCGGTTTCGTAATGATAGATATGGAAGAATCGCTGGAGAGCCATTGATTAGGTTGCCAACGAATGCTTTTGAGTATGCTTTTTTCTACTCCAATGATACGTAATTCGAGAGAATCTACTATGCCAGGGACAATTTCAAAATTATTATTGGAGCTTTCTACATGAAAAATGGGAGGAGTAACAACATTAATTGTACAAGTTATTTGATTGTAGCAATCGTAATTGGCATGTTTTATGCGGTAGGTTACCTCATTTTTGCCAATTAACGCATCTTTTGCTGAAAAATAAATGTTGTTTAACAAATATTTACTAGTAAAAGTTCCTCCTAAAGGTTGAATCATATTGTTCAAATTAAAAATAAC
>CANJWF010000015.1 GCA_947478315.1 Sphingobacteriaceae bacterium
AAATGCTTTTCAAATTAATAAAGAAGCAGCCAAGGAAATAGCTAGACAATTGCGTTTACGAGATATGGGTGGAATAGTGGTGGTCGATTTTATAGATATGCATAGGGCTGAAAATCGTAAAGAACTGTACGAGTTCTTTAAATCAGAAATGCAAATAGATAGAGCAAAGCATACTATTTTGCCTCCTAGCAAATTTGGTTTAGTCCAAATAACTCGTCAGAGAGTTCGTCCTGAGATGAATATTATGACAGAAGAGCTTTGTCCAGCCTGTAATGGTACTGGAAAAGTAAAAGCAAGTATTGTATTAATGGACGATATAGCAACCAATCTTAATTATATTATGGAGCAAGGAGAAAGACAAGTTACTCTTTGTTTACATCCTTATATAGCAGCTTATGTTACCAAGGGAATTTTCTCTCATCGTTTCAAATGGTTTTTGAAATACAAAAGGTGGATAAAAATCCAATCTTTCACTTCATATTATCTCACTGAATTCCATTTTATGGGATCTTCCGGTGAACATATAAAATTGTAATTTTTATAAGTCAAACTCTTTTAAAGTCTTCCTTTTAAAACAAGGTTGACTTTTTTGTATTCGTTAAAATTTTATGAAACACTATTTTGAAAAAATAGCTAATGAATTAGCGTTAAATGTTAAACAAGTTCAGGCTACCATAACCTTGTTAGATGAAGGAAGTACGATTCCCTTTATTGCACGTTATAGAAAGGAGGTTACAGACAGTTTAGATGAGGTACAGGTGATGAATATTCGTAATCGTTTTCAACAACTTCGCGATTTGCATAAACGTCGAGAAAGTATTTTTAACTCGTTAAAAGAATTAGAGAAACTTAGCCCTGAATTAGAACAACAATTGTTGTTTGCCGAAGATATGGCAACATTGGAAGATATTTATTTGCCTTATAAACCTAAACGTAAAACACGAGCTTCTGTTGCTAAAGAAAAAGGTTTAGAACCTTTGGCTTTATTGGTATGGGAACAAAAAGATATTGATTTGGAAATTGAATTAATCAATTATATAGATGTAGAAAAAGGTGTAAATACAAAAGAAGAGGCACTAGCTGGTGTTTCGGATATTATTGCTGAAATGATATCCGAACAAGCATCAATTAGAACGGCCTTAAGGAAATTATTTTTAGAAAAAGCGACTATTAAATCTTGTGTAATATCAGGCAAAGAGTTAGAAGCCATTAAGTTCCAAGATTATTTTGATTGGGAAGAATTGCTTGTTAATGTACCCTCACATAGAATATTAGCTATGCGTCGGGGCGAAAAAGAATTGTTTTTACGTTTAGATATTGCACCACCAGAAGAGGAAGCATTGTGTTTGTTAGAAAAGATGATAGTCAAAGCTAACAATGTTTCAGCTAATGTAGTTTTAACAGCCATACAAGATGGTTATAAACGTTTGCTAAAACCTTCTATGGAAACAGAGATTAGAGTAATAAGTAAACAGAGAGCAGACGAAGAGGCTATTAAAGTTTTTGCAAACAATGTAAGACAATTATTGCTTTCGGCTCCATTGGGTCAGAAACGTATATTGGCATTAGACCCAGGTTTTCGTACAGGATGTAAATTGGTGTGTTTAGATGAGCAAGGTAAGTTAGTAGAGCATGCTACTATTTTTCCTCATACAGGTCAGCACCAACGTTTGGACGCTGAAAAAACGGTACGTCATTTAGTTGAGAAGTATAGAATAGAGGCGGTAGGTATCGGAAATGGAACAGCAAGTCGTGAGACTGAAAATTTTGTTCGAGGTTTGGGTTTAGAAAATTTGATAGTAGTAATGGTTAATGAAAGTGGTGCCTCTATTTATTCGGCATCAGAAGTGGCTCGTGAAGAGTTTCCCGATAAAGATGTTACTGTTCGCGGTGCTGTTTCTATTGGAAGGCGTTTAATGGACCCTTTGGCGGAATTGGTTAAAATAGATCCTAAATCGATAGGTGTAGGTCAATACCAACATGATGTAGATCAACATCAATTACAACATTCATTAGATGATACTGTAATTAGTTGTGTGAACACAGTTGGAGTTGAGTTAAATACTGCATCTCAACAGTTGTTATCCTATGTGTCAGGTTTAGGTTCTCAATTAGCAAAAAATATTATCACTTATCGTAATGAAAATGGTGCTTTCACCTCTCGAGAAGTATTAAAAAAAGTGCCTCGTTTGGGAGACAAAGCATTTGAGCAAGCGGCAGGTTTCTTGAGAATTTTAAATGCACAACATCCTTTAGATGCAACAGCTGTTCATCCTGAGAGATATGCTTTAGTTGAAAAAATGGCAAATGATAGTTTATGTACTGTGCAAGATTTGATAAGTAATGAATCTTTAAGAAAGCAACTTAAGTTGGATAACTATGTTTCGGAAGGCATAGGACGTCCTACTTTAAACGATATCATCACAGAGTTGGCAAAACCAGGAAGAGATCCTCGAGAGCAATTTGAAGTATTTTCGTTTGCAGAGGGAATTCACGGAATGAAAGATTTAAAAAAAGGAATGCGTTTACCTGGTATTGTTACTAACATTACCAAATTCGGTGTGTTTGTTGATATAGGTGTGCATCAAGATGGGTTGATACATTTAAGTGAACTTACTAACAGATATATTTCTGATGCGACGGAGGTAGTAAAAGTGCAACAAAAGGTTTATGTAACCGTTTTAGATGTAGATATTGACCGCAAGCGAATCTCTTTGTCTATGAAAAATGAACTAAGTAAACCCGTTACCAAGAAAAAAACAAATAATACCCCAAATAATACTTCTAAAGACGATATGAAACAGAAATTAGCAGCTTTGCAAAGTAAGTTTCGTGCTTAAATAAGCTTTTGAGAAAAAACAATTATTTGAATTAGAAGAATTAGAGGTGTATTTTATCGGGCTAAATGAGTTAACCAAGAACAAAAGAGCTGTTGACAATCTTGTTAATAAATATACTCATACTAACATTTAACGAATATAATCTTCATCCTCCACACTCAGCCCATTTTTAGGTTGTTGTTGCATAACATAATCTTCATCTGAGTTGGTAATTTCAAAATCGACATGGTGAGGGATAGTTTCTATGGAAGGTTTTTTAACTCGGTTTCTACGACCTAAGAAATAACCTCCTAGTAAGCCTATCGCTAAGACCGCTATTAATACAAATGATTTCCCCAATTTGTAGGTTAAGAATAGAATTTTGAAATCGGCTTCATCCGTGTTTTGCATAAAAATAACGGTGATTAAAACAGCCAAAAGCACCCAAAAAATAGTCTTTGCAGTCATAAATAAAAATTAAAAACCATATTGTAAAGAAGGAATAAGAACAGGTTTTTTTACATCATCTGCCCAGAATACACATTTTGCTCCTATTCTGAATTGTGCAAACAAACGAAATAAATGCAAATCGCTATTCAATTCTACACCAAAAGATTGAATACGAGTAAGTTTATGGTCGATATTTTGAAAATCAGCAAAAAATCCAGCAAAAAATCTTTTGATATATACATTCGCTAACCAGTAGCTATTCACAGCCCAATCTGCATTAATAATCGGAAACTGATATTTTAATAGTAGGGTATTATCTATTTTAACAGCTGAATTATTAAAATATCCAAATCCATTTACCATCGGTATTTCATTTCTATATTCATATATTCCCTTACCTTTTTGACAATTGAAGCTGATTTGTAAACTGTGATTGCTCCACAAACCTGGAGTATAAGCGGTTGTTTTTAGCGTTGCCATGTTCCCTCTATCCATATTTCCCAAGGGATAATTTCTATAAGTTGTGTAAAAATTAATTCCCCATCGAGGAGCTAAATTTCGAATAGCTTGTCGAGCATTGACCCCTCCAGCAACAGTATAAACCAAGGCGCTATATTGTTCGGGGTTTAAAAATGTTTTGCCATCACTGCGATTATATACATAGGCATAACTTTGCGAAGCCCCTAACAATGTATTGTATATGAAACCATAACGATAGAAAGATAGTGGAATACTGACAGAAGCATTTATCTGATGTTGACGGTAGTATACATAATTAAAATCGCTCCTACTTAAATTATCGTAAGAAATAGCCAAGATGGGTAAATAACGTTTGTATTGTATTTCAGCCCCATATTCGGCTCGTAGGGTATTGGCATTTTGTCGAATATAAGCATTCAATTGAGCGGTGTTTAACACGTTATTCGATAATACTTGAATACCCAAGTTACTATTATCTGTTTTATTTGGTAATAAATCGGAAGTAATTAATGGTACTAAAGAATGAAAATTAAATAGATGCGACCATTCTCGATACGGTTTTGATGGAAGCATTTTTTTTGGTACACTGTCTAAAACACTTTTCCCCCATTCTTGCTTTATGATAGGTTTTGTGTAATTAATAAACGTATTGCTAAGTTGTTCTACAGGTATACCTTTCTCAGGTTCAAACTTTAATTGAGCAATGCTGTAGCCAGTACATTCGTAGTCGTTATACAAAATAGTATCACTAAATGTATCGTAATATGGATTAAATGCTCCAAAACGAGCTGAACCTAATTGTACAATTTTCAAATTCATCAAATCAATAGCATACAAATTATCAATACCGTTATAATGCGCTTTATAAACGATATACTTTTTAGCAAACACAGGTCGAGAAATTTGTTGATTCGTAAACCCAGTCAATAAGTGTTGTTTTTCTTGTTTAGTATCTATCAACAAAATAGCTTTTCCTGTTTGAGCGACCGCAGTTACTACAATACTATCACCTGTTACACTATAACTTGGGTTTTGTAACATCCAACGTTCGGGGTTGCGATAGCATTTAATTTCTTTTCCTGTTTCTGAATTTAATTCAACCAAATTAATCGCATTGTCGTAGCCTATTTTTACTGCAACTATTCGTTTGGTGTTAGGAGAAAGAGCTGGTGCGAATAGTCGGCTTTTTTTGGTAATCTGTTTGCTTTTTCGTTTATCAAGCGAATAAGTGCATATAACACTATAAACACGTTTTCTGTAACGAGGGTCTTTTCTGCTCTCACTCCATGCTAATAGATTTTTTGACAAACTAAAATTAGCATCGTCCTGCTGTCCGATATATTTTAACTGGTTTATTTCTTTTTCTCCCCCTATTTCGATAAAACAGGCTGTTCGATTAAAACTTTCTTTTAAACAAATGATGTTACCATTTTTCATTTTTTTGGGTAACAAAAAATTACTTTTTTCTACGCTATCCGAACGCAATATATAATCTGCTGGTAAAGGCTTAATTTGTGTTAATTGTTTTTGCCACAGATTTTTTAAATCATCCAATGTTTTTTCATAAAAAAGATGCGTATTTAATCCTTTAGAAGCTTTTTTAAAACCTATACCAAAAAAATAACGATTAGCTACAAAATCATCCAATACCGAAACTCCTTCATCGCGTCGTAGCTTTCCCAACATAAAATAACCTAAACGATAATAATCCGGAACAACATCATTATATGAACCTAAATAAGACTTGGCATAACTGAACCTTTTACCCGAAAGTAAGTTTGCCCTAAAACTCATTTCCCAAGAAGGTAAACGCCCACGACCAGCATTACTTAATGCCGTTTCCATGATAACAGCGTCGCCTTCAAAAAACCAAAAAGGAATACTATAAGCCGATGCCAACACCCACAAATCTGTAAAAGGGATGTGTTTTAAAAATCCAGCTAAAGCATCAAACTGCATTACATGGCGTAATTCATGAACAGCAAGTGTGTTTAACCAATCGGTAGTTTCAAATTCTTGCGGAGGCGTGGTAAAAAATTCTGCCATACGAGGGGCTAAACGCACATAAGCATTTGCATCCGTTCCCTGGTTTTGAAGCACAATACTTATTCTTTTAGGATAACTTTTCAGTGTTTTATGTTCCTTATCATATAAGTATTCACATAAGTTGCTCATGCGTTGTGCTTCTCTTCCAAAGCTATCGGCATAAATTATTCGAAAATGTTCGGTATCTATATACCGCCATTTGATATTGGAGGGAGCTTGACCAAAATCAGGTAGTTGTGCCCAAGCTGTTTGTGTGATGACCAAAAAAAAGAATAAAAAAATGTAGTAAGTTTTTTTACGTAGCCATATAAAAAACTTAAAAAAAAGCCCCATTAGGTAGGGGCTTTTCTGATAATTAGTTTTTATGAATCTCAAAAACATGATTTACATTTTCCTTTTCTATTAATCTCATTTGCTCGGGACTGAGCAACATATTTCTGAGCATTTCTAAAGCAAAAAATGTCTTTTTCCTGTCAGGATATTCAGTTTGTGCATCTTGTATTAAACCAATGAGGCTGTGCGCCATTTCGGTTACTCGAGCTAAGCTGTCGCCCTCATCAAATGCGATAAGGTAGCGACCATTTTGTTTGATAATCATGGTTACTTTTAGGATTTAAAATAACCCCGCCTTAGGTGTCCTACGTAGCAACCTACGTCTGGAGGCTTTCGCCAATCCAACACCATAACGGGGCATACTTTGGATACTTTTTCATATTCGGTTGCTTTTAGGAATTTCAAACATACGCTTTTTAGAATAACTGTTAAATGAGTTGTCAACAAATTAATAGAAACGATTACTGTAACTGCAGTTTTCGAATGCGTAAGTTATGCGTATCCGATACATATATGCTTCCATTTACATCAAAAGCGATACCGCAGGGATATTTAAACTGTGTAAGGTTTCCTATACCATCTGCGTACCCTGCTACCCCATTACCCGCTATGGTGGTAACTACCCCATTGCTGATTTTACGGATGCAATTATTGCCATATTCTGTAACATAAATATTATTCTGTGCATCGACTGCAATACCAATGATATTATTAAACTTGGCATTATTTGCAACCCCATTTACGAAACCTGCTTCACTACCTCCAACAAAAGTGGTTACTACACCGTTACTAATTTTACGGATACAATTTACATCAGTAACATACACATTACCTTGTGCATCGACTGCAATACCAGCTGGACTGTTAAATTGAGCACTATTTGCAGAACCGTTCACCAAACCTACTCCGCTGCCTCCAGCAAAAGTACTCACTACACCGTTACTGATTTTACGAATGCAATGGTTATCTGTATCAGCAACATAAACATTGCCCTGTAAATCTATAGCAACAGCATGCGGCTTATTAAATTGGGCACTATTTGCAGGTCCATTTGCAAAACCTGCTCCACCATCTCCAGCAAAAGTGCTCACCACACCGTTAGCGGTTATTTGCTGAATACGATTATTTTCTTTATCTGCTACATATAGGTTACCCAACTTATCAATCGCTATTCCCCTAGGAGCATTGAATATGCTAGTACTCCCATCTCCTGCTAGTGTACTCACATTGCCTGCATTATCTATTCTACGAATTCGATTGCCTCCTGTTTCTGCTATATAAATAACTCCCTCTTGATTAACAACCAAACCATAAGGATAATTAAATGTAGCCGTTAAACGGAGTCCATTATCATTTCCAGTCGTACCCGTTCCCGCAAAAGTAGATACTAAATAATTGGTTGATTTTTCCAAAACCACTACCATCGCCCCTTTACCCCCATTTTTAGGTTCGAAATAGTCCGATAAATCGGCTACGGTTTTGATAATGGTTTTGGTGGCATAACCGCTCTTACTTAATACAATGGTTAGGAGGTCGCTACCGTTTTCGTTCCCGTAAGGTAAACTAAAAACGGTAGTGGTACGTGTGGTTACAGTATTGTTTAAAATACTACCTGCTCTCGAAATGCTTACACTCACCCCAGTAATAGCATTATACCCTCCTTGACTATTGTCGATACTCGCATCGTAAGTCTGCACATTCAACAAAAACTCAAATAATTTAATTTCGTTCAAACGAAAACTTTGGTAACCAAAATCTTGAGGCGTAAGCCCTGTGGTGGCAACTACCTCCATCGTCGTATTAGACGTTACATCTCCATTTACCGTTAAAGTTTGAGACAAAGGACGTTGTACATAAGCCGCCGCCGTAGTACCTCTAGCAGGAGTGGCTGCAATCACGTTATCGGCACTCGTGGCATTGTCATTAATCACATTAAACTGATTCAATGAATATACCCCAGCTTTCATACTAATAGGATCGCTAATATAGCTCCCATTAAAACCACGTAAAGTACTGGTAACATTGTAAGCATTACCCGCAGCATCGGAATAAGAAATAGCGATAGAGGTAGCATTGGCTAACACACTTGCTGGTGCGGCGGCAAGTGTTCCCTTAACGCCCATACTGCCTTTAACGGATAAGCCTCCCCTAGAATTTTCTCCCACAGTAAACCGAATTTGACCTACGGGCTCTGTACTAGCAGGGGCTAAAACCTCTTTTTTAGAACAAGAACTTAAACAGAACAAAGCCACCATAGCTACTAAGGGGCTTGCTTTTAACAATTTTTTAATCATATTTTTTACTTTAAAATAATTTATTACGTGCAAAGGTAAATACTTAATTATAAGAACTACGTGTAATATTACACTAAAAATATTTCGATTACTACTTCTATGAATAAGGTTTAGTCGAGCCCATACAAATTCAGTTTTTTGTATTGAAGTAGTAGTCTATTTTTAACTATTTTTGCGACTTGCTAACCAGCTAAAACAGTATCATGACTCAAACATTAACAACCACAGAAACCGCGAAAGAATTAGGTTTGCTACCTGAAGAATTTGAAAAAATTAAAGCCATTTTAGGTAGGACCCCAAATTTTACTGAATTATCTATTTTTTCGGTAATGTGGAGTGAACACTGTTCCTACAAAAATTCTATAACCTGGTTAAAAACTTTACCTAAAGAAGGTCCACGCATGTTAGCCAAGGCAGGGGAAGAAAATGCAGGTTTAGTGGATTTAGGTGATGGTATCGCTTGTGCATTTAAAATAGAGTCACATAATCATCCATCAGCACTTGAACCTTATCAAGGAGCGGCCACAGGTGTTGGAGGTATTAATCGTGATATTTTTACGATGGGTGCACGACCCATTGCACAACTCAATTCGTTACGTTTTGGTAATCCCGACCTTGAACGAACCAAGTGGTTGGTGAAAGGTGTAGTAAAAGGTATTGGCGATTATGGTAATTCTTTTGGGATACCTACCGTAGGTGGAGAGGTATTTTTCGATGAATGTTATCATATAAATCCATTGGTTAACGCCATGAGTGCTGGAATTGTAAAAGTTGGTGAAACTGTTTCAGCCACATCTTACGGAGTAGGAAATCCCGTTTATATTGTAGGTTCGGCAACAGGAAAAGACGGCATACATGGAGCAGCATTTGCTTCAAAAGATATTACCGAAGATTCTGTAAACGACCTTCCATCGGTACAAGTAGGTGATCCTTTTCAAGAAAAGTTGCTGCTTGAAGCTACACTCGAAGTTATTAAAACAGGGGCTGTTATTGGTATGCAAGATATGGGAGCTGCGGGTATTATTTGCTCCAATTCCGAAATGTCTGCAAAGGGTGAACATGGCATGAGAATAGATTTAGATAAAGTGCCTACACGACAAGAAAACATGAAACCCTTCGAAATTTTACTTTCAGAATCACAAGAACGTATGCTTATTGTGGTAAAAAAGGGGAGAGAAAAAGATGTGGAAGATGTGTTTCAAAAATGGGACTTAAACTGTGCTATTATAGGAGAAGTTACCGATACCAAACGTTTACAATATTACATGAATGGAGAGTTAGTAGCCGATGTACCTGCAAACGATTTGGTGTTAGGTGGTGGTGCACCTGTTTACAACCGTGAGTATCGAGAACCTGCATATTATCGCCAAAATCTTGAATTTAACATAGAAAATGTACAGGAACCAACCGATTTAAAAGCGTTAGCTAAACATTTAACAGGACACCCGAATATTGCATCTAAACGTTGGATAAGTGAGCAATACGATTCTATGGTGGGCACCTCAACGATGACTACCAATCGCCCATCGGATGCAGCAGTTGTACATGTTCATGGTACCAAAAAAGCTATTGCTCTTACTGTAGATTGCAATTCGAGATATGTTTATGCCGATCCCCAAAAAGGTTGTGCCATTGCTGTAGCAGAAGCTGCACGAAACATTACTTGCGCAGGAGGAGAGCCCGTAGCTATCACTAATTGTTTAAATTTTGGCAACCCTTATGTGCCTGAAGTATATTGGCAATTTGTACAATCCATAAAAGGTATGAGTGAAGCCTGCCGAAAATTTGAAACACCTGTTACAGGAGGAAACGTAAGTTTTTATAACCAATCTTCAGATGAAGGTCCTGTGTTTCCTACCCCAACGATAGGTATGTTGGGCATATTGGATGATTATGATAATTTAATGACCAGTGATTTTAAACAAGAAGGAGATTTAATATATTTAATAGGAGAAAGTGTAAATGATATTGCAGCATCACAATATTTAGCTTCTTTCCATCAAATTAAAACCACTTCTGCACCTTATTTTGATTTGGATAAGGAATATGCTACACACCAAGTTATTAAACAATTGATTGTCAATAAATTTATTCAATCAGCTCACGACGTTTCAGATGGAGGTTTATACATCGCATTATTAGAATCTGCTATCCCCAATTCTCTAGGTTTTGAAATAGAAACGGATGAGAATATTAGAAAAGACGCCTTTCTTTTTGGTGAGGCACAAGGAAGAATAGTAGTGTCCGTAAAACCAATACAGCAAGAGCAATTTATAGAATTAATGGCAACTTCTGGTGTATCATTTAGTTTGTTAGGTGTGGTAACTAACAAGAATTTGATAGTAGATGGAGAAATATTTGATACCGTTGAAAGTGCCAAAAAACTGTATGATAACGTTTTACATCAATTGTTGGAATCGTAAATGAAAAATCCTATAATAATAGTGGAAGGAAGGATTGTGCTATTTTAATAATGCAACCCTTTTTCCATTAAATACTTTGTGCAATCAGCGCTTCGGAGTCACGAGCGCCTTGAAAAATAAATAACTAACGAGTTAATGGTTTGAGTATAACGCCCGTGCTTCGCAAATCACTTGACCATTAAAAATCATCAAATATCAACTAAAATTAACTGTTTGAGTTCAAAATCATAAGCTGAATTAAAAAGAGGCTTTGTAAAAATGAGACAATAATTCTATGTTTTTATTAGGTAAAAAACTTCAAAAAACTTTTAAAAGTTACTCTCCAAAAATCTGATGTAGTTTAGCCTCTAAATCAGTTCCTCTTAAATTTTTACCAACGATTTTACCCATGGGGTCAATTAAATAATTTTGAGGAATACCTTGTACTTGATACAGCTGCGCAGCCTGATTCTGCCAACCTCTTAAATCTGACACGTGAGTCCAAGTAAGTTGATCAGCTATGATGGCTTGTTTCCAATTTTCTTTAGCATTATCTAATGATACCCCTAAGATAGTGAAACCTTTATCTTTATATTTTTGAAAGGCACTCACCACGTTAGGATTTTCTGCTCTACAAGGACCACACCAAGAAGCCCAAAAGTCTAACAAAACATATTTACCCCTAAAATCAGACAATTTTATGGGTTTTCCATCCAAATCATTTTGTGAAAAATCTAACGCCATAGATCCTATGCCCGTACCTTTTAGTTTCTTAATCAAATCGTTGATTTCCTTACCTGTTTTTGAATTTTTAAGTTCTGGAGAGAGTTTATTGAAAATTTCTTCAACAGGCTCTACGTTAAATTCTAATTTGGTCCAACCTTTTATGATATTTAAACTCACATAAGAAGTTAAATTTTGAGCAACAAATTCATATTCTGCTGCACGAAACTCTGAATTAACAGCGTTATATCGCTCTTGAAAAGAGTTCATTAACGATGGATTTTTTTGTGCTTCTGCTGCGTTCGCTTGAAATTCTCTCACTAAATCTTTTATTTTCGTTTCTATCAGAGCGGATTTTTGACGAAACACATCAAATTCTCTATTTAGTTTTCCCCCTGATACAGTTGCATATTTCGCAGAGTCTGTGCTATTAATAGTTAAACTACCTGACTCCAAATAAATAAGTCGATTGTCTATATTAGGACCTTGGATATTTTTTTTACCCTCTCTATCAACAGCAAAAAGTGCCATATCTGGTTCTTCAATTTGACCTTTAAATTCAAAATGTCCATTTTTCATGACACATTCATCAATTCTATCTTGACCATTAAATTTATAAACTAAGTAAGCCTTACTTGGCGTATTATATTTACCAACTTGGCCTTTGATGCTAAATTTTTGTTGAGCAATAAGTATTAAAGGAATTAAACCTATCAATAACAGAGATATTCGTTTCATGCTATAAATTTTGATGCTAAATAAATGGTTTTATGGGTTCTAAAATAGTAAAATATACTGAATAGATTTGTTTTTCTAGTGGTTTATTACTCTTATTTTAACTTTTTACTTTTTACCATCATTTTTTCCAATTGTTCTATTTTCTTCGTTATTTTTTGTGAAGCAGCATCTAATGTATAACCGTCTTCCATTAATTCTTTTATCCATTCTATTTTCTTAATATTTCGATAGTCATATCGACGATTTTTACCATCTTCTTCCGTCAAACTCACGATAACTTTTTTTTGTTCCCAATATCGAATTTGACGGGTAGGCACTTGTGTTAATAACGAAACTTCGCCAATACCTACTACGAGTTTTTCTAAAAACTCGTAATCGAAAATAGAATCATTTTTTTTGGACATATTAACTTCAATATTACTCTACAAAAATTCATTAAAACTTTAACTTTGGCAAGTATCAAATAATCTTATCATTATGAAAACAGATATCACCTTTACCATGGTTAAGCCTGATGCGGTTAACAGTGGTCACATTGGGTTAATTTTGGATAAAATTACCAAAGCAGGCTTCAAATTTGTTGCAATTAAATATACACATTTAACCATCGAACAAGCTGGGGCCTTTTATGAGGTACACCAAGAACGTCCATTTTATCGAGATTTGGTAACCTTTATGTCTTCTGGTCCTATTGTTGCAGCAATTTTACAAAAAGAAAATGCTGTTGCAGATTTTCGAAAATTGATAGGAACTACCGATCCATCGAAAGCTGATGAAGGAACTATTAGAAAAGCATTTGCAAAATCTATTCAAGAAAATGCTGTTCACGGCTCTGATTCTAACGAAAATGCTACGATAGAAGCTAGTTTTTTCTTTTCTAATTTTGAAAGATTTTAGTTGTTCGATTTACAAAAAAACTAATTCTTGCACAAGTTTATAACCTATGCGTTCATTAATACTCGATAGGAGTTTAGAACGCATAAGCATCAACTCGTTTTTTACTACGGCTGATTCTATTCGTATGAATAGGGTATTTTCTTTAATAAAAACTTCTTGTGTTCTGTTCGCAACAGGCTTACCAACTAGTTCTTCCCAGTGTGCAGCTATAGACGTTCGATCGAATTTTTGCTTAATGTGATAAACTTGTAACATCTGTTGGATGGCATCTTTAATATTTAAATCGTTAGCTTTTTTCACGTTCAGATGGCGTTAAATTATTATAAATGTCAATAAATATCTAAATTAAACGTTTCTATGGGTTCATTTATTTCATGGAATACTTTTAGTATACGATGTTGTTCTGTATCTGTAATAAATAACTGACCAAAATCTTCCTTAGAAACTAATTGCATCATTTTTTGTATTCGACTTTCATCTAATTTATCAAAAATATCGTCGAGGAGCAATATGGGGGTAATGTTCTTTTTTTGTTTCAAATAGGTGTATTGTGCTAATTTCAATGCGGTTAAAAAAGTTTTTTGTTGACCTTGAGAAGCAAATTTTTTTAATGGCATTTCGTTTATTGAAAATACTAAATCATCTTTATGAATACCACAAGTGGTACGTTCCATTAATCTATCTTTTTCTAGTGAATTGTTCAGTAATTGTTTAAAAGAATCAATTCCAAACAGTTGAGAACTATATGATAAACTTACAGGCTCTTCATTGTTAGATAGAAACTTGTAATAATTACTAAATATCTTAATAAATTCTTCGATGAAGTCCTTACGTTTATTAAAAATGGTTTCGCCTAACTGAATTAGTTTCTCATCGTATAGTTCTAATAGTTCGGGATCGTATCTTTTCGTTTCGGCTATTTTTTTGAGTATAGCGTTTCTATTCAGAAGGTATCGGCTATATTCGATAATTGTAGACAGGTATTCACCATCTGTTTGAGAGATTACGTTGTCTATGAAACGTCTGCGTTCGTCGCTTCCATCTAAGATAATATTAACATCATTTGGCGAAATGACAACTAAAGGAAATAAGCCAATATGATCAGCTAAACGCTCGTAAGTCTTCTGATTTCTTTTAAATATTTTTTTTTGGTTACGTTTTACACTACAGCTAACGGACTCTTGGTTATCCGACAAATTAAATTTACCATTAATGATAAAAAAATCCTGGTTGTAGCAAATTTGTTGGTTATCAATTGGGTTAAAATAACTTTTGCACAAGCATAAATAGTGTATTGCGTCTAATATGGCTGTTTTTCCTACACCGTTTCGTCCTACAATTGCATTTGATTTTGCTGCAAAATTCAACGATAGCTCTCGATGATTTTTAAAATTTATGAGTGTAATGTCACGTAGTATCATATCTGTATGACAAAATTACTCTT
>CANJWF010000016.1 GCA_947478315.1 Sphingobacteriaceae bacterium
AAGAAATAGAATTGTTTCTGTAAGTTCGACCCAACAGATTACAAAAGCCATGAAAATGGTTTCTGCTGCTAAGTTGAGACGTGCTACCGATGCCATTGTTCAATTAAGACCTTATGCTAAAAAATTGAACGAAATATTGGGCAATCTTTCTGCTAATGTTAGTCATTTGACTTCGCCTTATTTACAAGAACGCGAAGTTAAAAATGTGTTACTTATACCTATCTCTTCTAATAGAGGTTTGGCTGGAGCTTTTAATGTCAATGTTATTAAAATGACTAATCAGCTCATAGCTGAACGTTATGTTGAATATGAACAACAGGGCACTTTACATATTTTAGCGATTGGAAAAAAAGTTCACGAGTATTATACTAGACGTAATTATTCGGTTTTAGAATCTCATAATGAATTATTTAATCATTTAACTTTTGAGAATGTTTCGACAATAGCAGCTTTTGTGATGGACGCTTTTTTAAACGGTGTTTATGATAAAGTAGAGTTAATTTATAATGAATTTAAGAATCCAGTTGTTCAAATTCTTACTCATCAACAGTTGTTACCTGTTCCACAGGTTAAGCGTGAAATAAAAGCCACAAAATTAAAGACAGATTATCTCTTAGAACCTTCTCAATCTGATATTATTAGTACGTTAATTCCTAAAAGTGTCAAAATACAGTTGTTTAAAGCTTTATTAGATTCTTATGCTTCAGAGCATGGTGCACGTATGACTTCTATGGATAAGGCTACTGAGAATGCGGGTGATTTGATAAAATCATTGAAATTGTCGTATAATCAAGCTAGACAGGCAGCTATTACCACTGAAATTTTAGAAATAGTGAGTGGGGCAAATGCCTTGAGTGGAAGTTAAGATAGAGATGGTTTGTTATTTTGCAAAAAAGGGTTTAGGGGTTTACTAAACCCTTTTTTGTTGTCCATATTAAGGGTTATAATAAGTCCAAATTGACAGTTTTAGTAAAATAGGAAGGGGGACTGCTGTTTATGGGTTTAGAAGTTTATGTATTCTAAGGGCTTCCAATAAATACATTCTGACAATAGATATGTTTAATTTATTAGTATTTCCGAAAATTATTTTTCGGATTTGTTTTGTATCGTTACTTAAAATTTTAGCGTCATCGTTCATTAAATAGCCGTTACAGAAACCTATAGCTATGTTTTGTGTTTTTGCAGGTGCTGTGAGGTAGCAAAACATCTTTTTGTCTAAACAATAAAATGGACATTGATATTTATAAGTTTCCTCAATATTCGGAATATATTGAGCAATGAGACAACGCAATGAATCTATCAATATTTTTTGCTCAGGATTAAGTTTAAAAATGTACTGCTCTACCCAAGGATTGGTCATTTTTTATTTCTGTCTGAAAAATATTTGAATAGGAACACCTGAAAAATCGAAATGTGCACGTAATTTATTTTCTAAAAAACGTTTGTAAGGCTCTTTAATGTATTGTGGAAGATTGCAGAAGAAAGCAAACATTGGAGACTTTCCGCCTACTTGTGTTATATATTTGATTTTTACATACTTCCCTTTAATGGCGGGAGGGGGATTGTGTTCTATAATAGGTAATAAAATTTCGTTAAGTTGAGAGGTAGGTATTTTTTTATATTTATTCTTGTACACTTTAGCCGCAGCTTCTAGGGCTTTAAAAATACGTTGTTTCTCTATTACAGAGGTAAATATGATGGGCACATCGGTAAAGGGGCTTAAACGTTGTCTAATTTCGTCTTCTATAACTTTTGCCGTTTTCGTGTTTTTATCGATTAAGTCCCATTTATTGACTAGAATTACTATTCCTTTATTGTTTTTTTCTGCTAAATGAAAAATGTTAATGTCTTGGGATTCTATACCGTCTTGAGCGTCTATCATTAAAATATTAACATCAGCTTCTTCTATGGCTTTAATGGTACGCATAACCGAATAAAATTCTATATTCTCTTTTACTTTAGTCTTTTTGCGTAGTCCTGCGGTATCGATTAATGTAAATTCGTGTCCGAATTGATTATAGTGAATATGAATAGAATCTCGAGTAGTACCTGAAATAGGAGTTACAATATTCCGATCGGTACCAATTAAGGCGTTAATTAAGGAGGATTTACCCACGTTGGGACGTCCTACGATAGCATATTTTGGTAAATCTATGGAATCCTTTTCGTCCTCGATGAAATGTTTTACTACTTCATCGAGCAATTCTCCTGTTCCAGAGCCTGTCATAGACGAAATGGGGTAAATATCACCTAATCCGAAACTGTAAAAAGTATGTGTATCGTTTAATAATTTATGATTATCAACTTTATTAGCAACAACGAAAACAGGTTTTTTACTTCGACGTAAAACATCGACAATTGCATCATCTAAATCTGTAATATGTGTGGTAACATCTACCATAAATAGAATTACAGTAGCTTCTTCAATAGCGATTAATACTTGTTCTCTTATGGCCGCTTCAAAAACATCTTCTGAATGGGCAACGTAACCCCCTGTGTCTATTACGGTAAATGATTTTCCAATCCATTCTGCGACACCATAATGTCTGTCGCGTGTAACCCCACTAACATCATCTACGATGGCTTTTCTTGTTTCTGTTAAACGATTATATAAAGTAGATTTTCCTACATTCGGTCTGCCCACTATGGCTACTATATTACTCATATATGAATTTAAAGATTAATTCAAAATTGTTTTAATGTTTTACAAAGAACGGCAATAAATATTACTAACAAAAAAGACAATTTACTATTCGATATATAATCTTTTTAATTTTTTACTAAGTACATAATTCAAGGTGTGGAAGTAATTAATTGTATTGCTTTGGTAATATGAGGATCCGTATTAGCTGTTACATCCGTAGCTGTAACAGGAATTTTATAATCAGGAGTGAATCCTGTTCCTTCTACTGAAACAGTAGCATCATTTGGATGGGCTTTTGTGGTTACTAATGCATCATGTATAGAAACTTGAACCTTCCATTGATTATTTGTTTTTAGGGTAAGTGTACTGAAAGATGATATCCCTCCTCCTGTATTTGTTGCTCCCACTATTGTCACATTTGCCTGCGAATTTAAAATGCCTGTAAATACTTCTCCAGAACTAAATGTATCTACGCTTACTAATAAAATTATTTTTTTATTGCCGAAATAGAAGCTGCTGTTTTTTTTGCAAATATCATCCTCAAATGTGCAACTGCCAGCATAACCGCTAGATTCCCTTGAGTCTTGATATCCCTTAAAATCGTTTGAGGGACTGTCTACCCAAGGGCTTAATGCAGATTCATCGTTGGTCAATTTTATTTTATAACGTTGTCGATAGGCTCTTACATCTGTCGAAATGAAATAACTCGCTAGTGCAGTTGCAAGACCAGGTAAACCACCACCGTTCTCTCTTAAATCTATTATTAATGCAGATTTGGTTGCTATATAGGTTTTAATTTTATCGTCAATGAATGACTTGTATGTTGTAACTTTTGTGTCAATATCTTTGTCGTAGTTGAAAGAGTTGGCTCTAATGTAACCGATATTTGTATTTGACTTTAATTCGCCCATACTGATAATGTCTCCAGTGTTGGGATATACAAAATTGATAAGATTGGGTGTAATATTTTTAAGAATCTCATCAAGTGGGGTAGGGTTGCTTGCCAGAGTGCTTTCTTGATTGGCAAAGGTTATTTTTGTATGGTTGTCTTTTAAGGTATTGTTTAAGAATGTTTTCAATATTTCGAACAATTGAATATCTGTAGTAGAGGAAGTAATTTGATTACTGATATTTGCCCGTTGGATATCGTAGTTTACGTTTCTTCTAAAGAATATTGGGTAATATTTTAAAAAAATAGTATCGATTTCGTTCCAAGTTTTTTGTACCTGTGTAACATTGAGAGTTGATGTTAATGTAGGTGTTGTTGTTGAAATTGTATCGTCTTTCTTTGAACAACTATTTAATAGTGAAATTGTTGCAATTCCTAATACGATTAATTGGGTACTTCTTTGCCATTTTTTGAAAAGGAATTTTGGTAATGAATACATAGAGTTAATAGATTATTTAATGAATAATGAACTAGTATTAGAATAATAGCACCCGTGTGTGCAAAAAACAGTCGGCTAATTTAAAAAATATTGCTCTATTGTTTGGCAGAACTTACGGTTAATGATGAGCATTTATGTATTTTTGCTTGGAAAATAGTTTTTACATCCCATGATATTAGTTGCAGATAGTTGTTCTATAAAAACAAATTGGCTTTTGGCTCATCCTATTTATGGTAAACTTGATTTTAAAAGTCAAGGCATCAATCCGTTATTTCAGAATGAGCGAGAAATCGAACGTATTATTACGGGTCTAGAGATTTCGAATGATTTTGTTTCTCAGGTGAAGGAAATTCATTTTTTTGGAGCTGGTTGTTTCTCTCCAGATAGGCGAGAAACACTTTGTAATGTATTGAGTAAAAAATTTGTTAATGCATTTGTTAATGTAGAGAATGATTTGCTTGGGGTAGCGTATAGTTGTTTGGCTAGTAACGCTGGAATAGTTGCGTTACTAGATGTCAATTCCAATGCGGCTTATTATGATGGTTATGAATTGTATGACGCCAAGTACGGCATTGGTTATATACTTGGAGATGATGCTTCAGAAATTCATATAGGAAAAAGGATTCTCAGTGATTTTTTGTACGGAAACTTACCCAATGATTTAAGTTCTGATTTTGCTCATGAATATAAAATCACGAAAGAGAGTGTTATTAAGAGTACTTATCAGAAACAGACAACACAAAATTATTTATACTTATTTGCCGATTTTGTGAAAAATAATGCCTCTCACCTCTATTGTCAACAGATGTTGAGTGACGTGTTTCAGCATTTTATTGATTTGACCATTAAAACAATTCCTGATTATACGTCAAAAAAATGTTCGTTTATAGGCTCGGTTGCTAATAGTTATGCAAATTTGTTGCAACAGATATGTGTCCGAAACCGTATTAAAGTTGAAAATATCACGAATCGTTCTATTGAACATCTTCTGGAATATATTTCTCATGCTCAGACAACTTGTGAAATCGATTAATTTGGTTGTAAATGTTGTGTGTTTATTGATTAACTAAGCGGATGTTTACAAGATTACTTCTCGTATCTTTTATTGCATTTTGTTTGAGTAAGCTTACGTACGCTCAGCGAGTATCTCCTTTATGGTTAAAGGAAACTAATTCTCAAGAGTTGAAGGTTTTTTCTCAAACACGTTCGCATGTATTTGAGCAAGAACATAAAAAATTGTTGGGTTTAGCTCAAAAGTATAAATGGTCATTATCTTGGCGGACTGCATCAAATGGTTACGTCGCTTTAAGAGGTGTTGATCGTTTAGGGAATCCCATATACTTCCGAACTTTTAATGCTCGTGCAGCTTATAACACGAAAACCGATTTATTGTACCCTAATGCTTTGTTAAATATTAATTTAAATGGTTCGAGTAATTTTTTGACAGGAAATATTGCGGTTTGGGACGAGACTGCGGCGTATGGTAAACATCGAGAATTTGCAGATAATCGTACCGTTGTTGTAGATAATGCAGCGCAAACCTCAGATCATAGTACCCATGTTACTGGTACCATGATGGCAAAGGGAGTTACACCCCAAGCAAGGGGTATGGCGTGGGGTTTGAAACAATTACGTAGTTACGATTGGGACAATGATATTGCTGAATTGGCACAAGCAGGTGCCGATGGCTTGCTAATCTCTAATCATTCCTATGGTAGTCTTTCTGGCTGGAATTTTAATGATGCCAAAAATCGGTGGGAATGGTATGGTTTAGATAATGCAAATGAAGATTGGAAATTTGGTTTTTATGGACCAGATGCACACGATTTTGACTCTATTTGTTATAAGGCTCCTTATTTACTGCCTGTTCGTGCAGCAGGAAATGCTAGAGGAGAAAGTGGTCCTAGCATAGGGAATGCCTACTGGGTTTATGTTGGGAATACTTGGGTCTTGAGCAATGCTCGTTCTGCGTCTATTTATTCGCAGACAGATTATGATTTAATAAGTCCTGAAGCATGTGCCAAAAATATATTGACGGTAGGAGCAGTAACAGGTCTTTCAATTGACGGATACGGTAGTAATACTATCACTACTTTTAGTAGTTGGGGTCCAACAGATGACGGAAGAATAAAGCCGGATATAGTTGGAGTGGGTTACAATATATTTTCTTGTTCTTCTGCGGGGGCTTCGTCTTATATTTATGAATCAGGAACCTCTATGGCCAGTCCGCAAGTTGCGGGTTCGCTGGTATTGTTACAAGAATATTATGCACAAAAAAATGAGGGTCGTATTATGCGTGCCGCAACATTAAAAGCCTTGGCAATACATAATGCGGATGATATGGGGAATATAGGACCCGATTATATCTATGGTTGGGGAATGCTGAATATGCAGAAAGCTGCTAATGTTATCACTCAAAATGGCACTTATAGTTCCATCGCAGAAAATATGCTCAAACCCAGTGAAACTCAACTTTTAAAAGTAAGAGCATCGGGGAAAGAGCCTTTACGGGTAACTATTTGTTGGACTGACCCTGTAAAGTCCTATAATCGGGTATTAGAAGGATTAATAGATAATATTTATCGGCAGTTAGTTAATGACTTAGATGTTCGCATACAAACCGATTATCAATCATTTTATCCATGGGCACTCAATCCCGATTTGCCTTCTAATGTTGCTACCAAAGCAGATAATGTTAGAGACAATGTAGAGCAAATTTATATCGAGACTCCTATTGCGGGGCAAGAATATACCATTCAAATCAATCATAAAAGCTCTTTACTGCCCGTGAATACGAAAGGTCAAGCCTATAGTTTGATTATGTCGGGTATTGGAGGTGTGGCGTATTGTACGGCATCGATTACGCGAAGTGTCGACATAGAACTGAAACAATTTCAACTTAATAACATTAATTTTAGTTTTGTTCCTGGTTCAATCTCAACAGATTTCACTTCTCAGCTTTGTCAGTTGGAGCAAGGACAATCTTATACTATCACGTTAACATTATCTAGCACTAATAATACTACGTCAAAATCCGTAGGTCTTTTTTTCGATTGGAATAACGATGGAATTTTTAATTCAGACGAAAGTGTTGCCTTATCTTCTACAGGAAACGCTAATTCGTTTACGACATTACTAACAGTTCCTTTTAATTTGTCGGCAACAACCTCGCGATTGCGAATTATCTCCATTGCTTCTTCGATAACACCTACAATTGGGTGTGGAAATGTTGGAATAGGACAATTTGCCGATTTCTCTATGAATATAATACCCCCTGCTTACGATGTCGCATTGGTAGACTTTGATATTCCTAAGCCATCAGGTTTTGTTTGCCCTAACGAAAATTATCAAGTAGGTGTCAAGATAAAAAATGTAGGGACTAAGAGTATAACTAATCTTCAAATAATGGCAAAAATTACGGATTCAAGCGGACAGATGAATAATTTTACAGGAAATTATACAAGTACGGTATTGGTCTCTCAAGAAGTATCCACGTTACTTTTAAATGGTAACTTTATTCCAGGTGCTCAAAAAAGTTATACTTTATCGACAACTATAACCGCTTCTGGGGATAGGAATATCAGCAATAATACGTTGAATAAAACGCTATTAATACAAGATGTTGCTAAGATAGATAGTACTTTAGGTAAATATTGTACCGCTAATCAAGTATATGTTTTAAATGCTTTTGCTAATCAAAACATAGCCTATTGGTATAAAAATGTATTGGATACTGTACCTGTCACTTATGGTAATTCTACAGAGTATGTTTCCAATACGTCTTACAGTAACCTATTTGTTGGGCTTAATGATTTTAAAGGTCAAATAGGGTTGAAAAATAAAAATATATTTCCAGATGGGGACTATGGGGTGTTTTCACCTGAGATTAAAATTTCTACTAAGGTGCCTGTTGTGTTTACTCAAGCAGTTCTTTACGTTGGAACGGCTGGAAAAATTAAAATAAGCGTTAGAGATACCGCAGGAGTTGACTTATCTTCAGTAGTTTTTAAGGTTGTGCCTACACGAATAAGTACTTTAACCACCAATAATGATGTTAATGACTTGGGCAAGGTCTATCCACTTAATTTAACTTTTCCGAAAGCAGGAAATTACACTATTGCTGTAGACTGTTACGATGGTGCTACACTTTTTAGGAATAAAAATATACCTTCGGGTAAGTACCCATTTACCTTCGGTAGTAATTTAGTTTCTATTAGTGGTAACACCGCCACCGATACTTACTATTATTATTTTTATGATATTGGTATACAAGCCATGGGGTGCTCAAGTAAGCAAAAATCTATTTTGCAACAAATTCCAACCTACGCAACTGAAATGCCTAACATTATTCAAAAGTTTAACACCTTAATTACTAATCATACATCTAATAATCAGTGGTATTACGGAAACACTTCTTTCTCTACTACGCTTAACAATCTTTTATATCCACAAAATAGTGGGATCTATTTTGTTAAATACACCCATCCGCAAACGGGTTGTGTGGCTTGGTCGAATAATTATCTGTTTTCAACCCCACGGGTTTTGACAGAATATGGGATGAGTGCTTTCCCTAATCCAACATCAGGAGATTTAACGCTATATTTCAAATTAGAAAATACTTCAGATTTAGATATTACATTAATCGATATGAATGGGAGGACTGTTTATAGTGATAATGTAAAAAAAGTAGCCACAGACTATCAGTATCAAATTACTTTACCGAACCTACCTAATGGAATTTATTCATTAAACACTCGTGTGAATAATAGTGAATTATCTTATAAACAAGCTATACTGCTTATTAGATGAGTATAATAATTTTGATTACGCAATGTTTTAACAAATTATGGTAACAGTACAGGAAAATGTTTCTCTGAAGCCCTTCAATACCTTTAGAGTTGAAGCTTATTCCCGGTTTTTTGTAAAAATTGACGATGAAGCTGAGTTATCTTCATTATTTCAAACACGGTATATTAAAGAGCCATTGTTAATTTTAGGCGGGGGGAGCAACATTCTTTTTGTTAAAAATTTTGAGGGACTTACCATTCAAATGAATAACAAAGGAATTTTTTGCGAACAAAAAGATGATTATGTTTTGGTGAGAGCGGCAGCAGGTGAAAAATGGAACGATTTGGTCAATTATTGTGTTGAAAACGGTTTTTCGGGAGTAGAAAATTTAGCCTTAATTCCGGGTTCGGTAGGGGCAGCGCCTGTACAAAATATTGGAGCATATGGGGTGGAGTTGAAAGATGTATTTTTTTCCTGCTCTGTTTTTGAAATAACAACAGGAAACGTACGTATTTTTAATGCAGAAGATTGTGAATTTGATTATAGGGAAAGTATTTTCAAGAAAAAATTAAAAGGGAATTGTATTATTACTTCTGTTACTCTAAAATTATCTCGAAGTTCGAATATTCGGATAAATTATGCTGCAATCAATCAAGAATTGCAAACAAGGGGGATAAATCATCCCTCCATCAAAGATATTTCCTCTGTTGTAGCTCATATTAGAGTTAACAAATTACCAGACCCTTCTACCATTGGAAATGCAGGTAGTTTTTTTAAAAATCCGATTATTTCTAAACAAATATTTGAAACTCTTCAATCTCAATTTCCTGCTATAATCCATTATCCCGTTGGAGAGGACGGTATTAAGTTGGCTGCTGGTTGGTTAATAGAGTCGTGTGGCTGGAAAGGCAAACAGATAGGCAATGTTGCCACTTGGAAAAATCAAGCATTGGTATTAGTAAATGCTGATATTGCAACCGGAGAAGAGATTTTTAATTTTTCACAAACTATTATCGATAGTGTGTATCAAAAATTTGGGATAATCTTAGAAAGAGAAGTTAATGTTATTAGCTAGAATGTGATGGAAAATCTGCCGGAGTATAGTAAAAGTCAGTTAGCATTACGAAATGGGCAGGAAAAACCTCAAATTTGGGTTGCTTATGAGGGAATTATTTACGACCTCACCAATAGTCGTTTGTGGAAATATGGAAAACATTATGAACATTGGGCTGGTCAAGATTTGACTCAAGAATTAAAAGATGCTCCTCATTCGCACAAAGTTTTTGAACGTTGGGTTAAGATTGGAAAATTAAAAACCTAAAATTACGTCGTTTATGGAGAGTTATTTCATTATTTTTTATATGGATACTTTTAATCGGTGTAAAATGTTTATAACCCGAAATTAAATCCTACTCCAATAATCAATCCGCCTGGTTGTAATAGTTGTAAAACACTTTCTGAAGTAGATGATAATGTTACGTTAGGCGTTTTGATGGTGTAATTGTTTTTATAGTTACTATTCAAAGAAAAACTATATCCCACTTCTAAAGTAAAAAAGTTACTTTTTTTACCTAAATGCCAGTTGTTTAAATAAGAAATATTAATAGTATTTATCGCTTTATATACGAATTCAACTTCTGTTTTACTACCATTATTTAGTTCCATATTTTGTTTAATAGAGTTTACTCCAGGTACTTGGCTATAACTTAATCCGAAACCAGCTCCTAATAAATTTTTTGAAAAAAAATAGCGAATACCAGGTGTAACCTTATATCCCCAAGACCCCGAACCAATAGCCAAAAATGGCATAAAATGCTCCTTAATAATCGTACTCAATTGTAGACCCAACATACCATTTTCATAATTGATACCAGTTCCAGTTGTGATATAATATTGCTTAGGGCTAAAATTTATCTGTTGTGCGTTTAATTTAATTAGGCACAACACGAAAACTATTGGTAAAAAAAGTAGTTTTTTCATTTGAGTAGTATTATTCGTTAGTGTTTATTTTTTTAGGATACTCATGTATGGCTTTGCAAGTTGATTTTTAATGGTACTCTATTAATTATCGGTTAGAGAGAACTACTTTATCCTTTAAATGTGATGAAGACAAATCTTCTTATTTTTTGAAGAGAATGATTATTTCATCTGAAAATAATTTGTTCTTTCATTTGGGAAAATTCGTTTAAATCAAGGTAACAGCACCATAAAACTACAGAATTTTATGGTGCTGTTGCCTTATTTATCCATCTATTGGAATTTTTTAGCGTTAATTTTTCGTTCGTTTTCAGTGAGGTATATTTTTCGTAAGCGCATACTTTGGGGTGTAATTTCAATGTATTCATCAGCTTGAATATACTCCATTGCCTCTTCTAATGAAAACTTAATAGCGGGAGCAATACGAACATTATCGTCACTACCTGAGGCGCGCATATTGGTTAATTGCTTACCTTTCACAACATTGACAACCAAGTCATTATCACGGATATGTTCACCTAAAACCTGTCCTTCATAAACATCCACTCCAGGATCGATAAAAAAACGACCTCTATCTTGTAATTTATCAATAGCATAGGCTGTAGATTGCCCCTTGTCCATAGAAACTAATACACCATTTAACCGACCAGGAATCACTCCTTTCCAAGGTTCATAAGCTTTAAAGCGGTGAGCCATAATAGCTTCACCTGCCGTGGCAGTTAATACATTATTTCTGAGTCCTATAATCCCTCTAGAAGGAATATCAAACTCTAAATGTTGTAAATCGCCTTTAGGTTCCATTACCAATAATTCACCTTTTCGTTGAGTTACTAATTCAATAACCTTGCCTGCAACTTCAGCGGGAACATCCACAATAAGGGTCTCAACAGGCTCACATTTTTTTCCGTCAATTTCTTTTACAATCACTTGAGGTTGCCCTACCTGAAGTTCATACCCTTCTCTTCGCATGGTTTCGATAAGTACTGATAAATGTAAAATTCCCCTACCATAGACTAGATAAGAATCAGGAGATTCTGTTTCAATTACTTTTAATGCCAAGTTTTTTTCCATCTCTTTATAAAGCCTGTCACGTAAATGACGAGAAGTGACAAATTTTCCTTCTTTACCAAAGAAAGGAGAATTATTAATGGTAAACAGCATGTTCATTGTTGGCTCATCAATTTTAATAACCGCTAATTGTTCTGGATTTTCAAAATCCGCAATAGTATCACCAATTTCGAATCCATCTATACCAACAACAGCACAAATATCGCCAGCACTTACTTCTGTAACTTTGATTTTACCGAGTCCTTCAAAAGTGTATAGTTCTTTTATTCTCGATTTTTGAATTGTTCCATCGCGTTTGACTAGTGAAACAGGCTGATTTTCTTTAATAGTACCTCTTGCAACCCTTCCGATGGCAATACGACCAACAAAGGAAGAATAATCTAAAGAAGTAATTTGTAATTGTAAAGTGCCAGGATTTTCAGGTGCAGATGGAATATATTCTAAGATAGCATCGAGTAAAGAAGAAATATCCTCTGTTTTTTGTTTCCAATCAGTACTCATCCATCCTTGTTTAGAGGAACCGTATATAGCAGGGAAATCTAGCTGATCTTCGGTAGCATCTAAATTGAAAAATAACTCAAAAATAGACTCATGTACCTCATCTGGACGACAATTTTCTTTATCTACTTTATTAATGACCACAATCGGTTTTAAGCCAAGTGCCAATGCTTTTTGTGTCACAAAACGAGTTTGTGGCATAGCACCTTCAAAAGCATCGACTAATAATAATACCCCATCGGCCATTTTAAGAACGCGTTCTACCTCTCCTCCAAAATCAGCATGGCCAGGTGTATCTATGATATTAATCTTTACGCCTTTATAGCTTACTGAGACATTTTTGGATACAATAGTAATTCCCCGTTCTCTTTCTAAGTCATTATTGTCTAAGATTAACTCTCCAGTTGCCTGATTATCTCTAAAAAGGTTAGTGTGATGTAAAATTTTATCAACTAATGTTGTTTTTCCGTGGTCAACGTGGGCAATAATGGCTATGTTTCTAATTGTTTGCATGAAAATTAAATTTTTCGCAAAGTTACGGTTTAAATTTGATAATGACATTTTACCAATTTCTTAAAATAACGCCATATAGTCCAATTATATCGTTTCAGAGTTTTAAAACCCATTTTTAATTACGAAATTCGTCGCAAAATATTAATTCATTTACTAGTCAAAATATTAAATTTTATGAAAATTACAGTTGTAGGTGCGGGCGCTGTTGGTGCTACTTGTGCTGATAATATTGCTAGAAGACAGCTAGCTGAAGAATTAGTTTTGCTTGATATTAAAGATGGTTTTGCTGAAGGTAAAGCATTAGATATGATGCAAACGGCTGCTTTGTTGGGTTTTGAAACAAAAATTACGGGTAGTACCAATGATTATTCTAAGACTGCTAATTCGGATGTGGTAGTGATTACTTCAGGTTTACCTCGTAAGCCTGGTATGACTAGAGAAGAATTGATAGGTATTAACGCTGGAATTGTTAAAGGGGTTGCCGAGAGTATTTTAAAATATTCTCCCAATGCTGTTATTGTGATTATCAGTAATCCAATGGATACTATGACTTATTTAACGTTAAAAGCAACGGGTATTGCCGCAAACAGAATTATAGGTATGGGGGGCATATTAGATAGCGCTCGTTTTAAATGCTATTTGAGCTTGGCATTGAACGCATCTCCAAATGATCTACAGGGTTTTGTAATTGGTGGTCACGGAGACACTACAATGATTCCTATGACTCGTTTTGCTACCTATCAAGGACAACCAGTTAGTGATTTTTTGGATGCTCAAACTTTGAAAAAAGTTGCTGCCGATACAATGGTTGGAGGAGCAACTCTAACTAGTTTATTGGGGACATCTGCATGGTATGCTCCAGGTGCTGCAGGTGCTTCTTTAGTAGAAGCAATTATTAGAGACCAGAAAAAACTTTTTACTTGTTGCGTTTCTTTAAATGGAGAATATGGACAAAAAGATATTTGTTTAGGCGTACCCGTTGTTATTGGAAGAAACGGTTGGGAAAAAATTATTGATTATCCTTTAAATCAAGAAGAAAAAACTTCTTTTGATAAAAGTGCAGAAGCTGTCCGTAATATGAATAAAGTATTATATGATATGAAGTTAGTGTAAATCAATTTTAATGTAGATAATTAAGACATGTAGATAGAACACATAAAAAAGGCATCCTTTTAAAGGATGCCTTTTTTATGTGTTCTATCTATTGGAAATTTAAACAATTTTATAGATAAGTGCCGAAGACAAAAACTTATTTATCGGAAGATTTTTATGTGTAATTAAGCAATCATTTTTATGAAAATTTATGGTTACGAAAAATGCTAGTCAATATTCATCAAATATCGACTAGCAAAATATTTGAAATAATTTTCTTGCTTTATAATATGAAGTTTCAAATCATTGCTCGTCCCGTTTTGTAAAACTCTAAGATATTCGCAATTGTGGAAGGATTAAGAAAGTTTATTATATGAAATTCGGATGTTCGAAGAATATTAAAAATTAAGGTTCAAGATAACTTAAGCTAATTATTATATTAGATAAGTTATTGAAGAACAATGTATAATAAGTA